>VGSE01000032.1 GCA_016875135.1 Deltaproteobacteria bacterium | reverse complement strand
TGGAAGTATAGTATGAAAGTATATTCATCTCTAATGATCTAAACTTAACAGAGGAAAAAATAAAATCTATTAAACTAGAACAAGAAGATTTGGTGTGCTTGTTTAACAAGGCTAATCCTTTAAAATTCGATAAAGTTAAAAACTTTAAAAATAAATATCTTTTTATGAGGTGTTTTTCAAAGGACACAAGCACTTATAGTTTTTTTGGTTTTAAAAAAGCATTAGCTGAACAGCGGCTCTATTCTAAGTTTGTTTTCCTGGGTAGAAAAAATGTAGACATGATAGGAAAATATTTGGATGATTCCTTTGTAGATATCGTTGATACAGTTAATCAGAAGTGGCTTAAAGACATCTCGTACACAGAAAACAGATATCCTACCAGTGGTTTTTTTGCTTTTCATTACATGAAAGAAAAATTTCCAGACAGTAACATTTCTCTGGTTAATTTTATTGGCACTCATTCTGGTGGGACGGGATGGTGTGGACACGATTTTGATTTCGAGCAAAATTACTATCAAACTCATAATATTAATATGATTTGAAAAGCCACAGTGGCATTCCTCCTCCTATACCAAAAAGGTCAAAGTTGAAATTCTTCGAAGTTTACACACATGAATGCTATCTGGAATAGTTTCTGAAGAAAAACACACCCTCTTAAGTATGGCTAGATTCTGGAAAAAATCTTTTTATCGGGAAAACTTTTCGCAACTCCGGAATAAGAACTCGATTAAGATAGTTATCAAACCTCAATTTAATCTCCTTATGGGATTCGGTGCGGCAAAAATAATAGATATAAGATCTCAGAGTCTTCCTTCTTAAGCCATTGCTTTTAAAAAATTGGGCCCGGTAAATGCCCAAGTAAAATCGAGATAACCCCCGAAGCTCAACGTTCCGTCTCATCAGAGTCAGAAAAAAGCGGTCAATTCTTTCTATCCAACTTACATGAAGCCTTTTTGATTTTTTGATTATAGGTTCAGGAATCAGTTCAGGGTCAATTTCTTTGAGGAATTGAATCGCAGCCTGGATAAAAGACACATATTTAACTCTCTTTGCAATCCAAAAAACCTTCTTCCAGTCCAGTTCTTCTGAACAAAATCGCGCCAACGAAAGTGCGTCAATAGCCCAGTGAGATTGAGGCTGGTTCCACCTGTCTCCCAAAGCATGAACAATCGAAAGAAGCAGCATTTCACTCGCATCTAAAGTTTTATTGGCACTCTCAGGGATCCTGGCTCGCTCGAAAGCTCCAAGGAGTTTATCAAATTCGGTGTTAGGAGCCTGAGGGCAAAGATGCCAGTGCAGATCATGCACAACCCTATTTTCAGGAGCAACAAAATCAATTGCATGACGAAAAGGAAGAACCGATTCCACAGAAGAAAACATGGTTCCAAAAAACATCTTAGAATCCATTTTGTAATCGAGATTTCTTAGATGGTTCACAACTTCCGGAACATGCTTTTCTGGAATGAAAAAATCAATATCTCCTATCACCCGATAATGAATAGCCTGTGGAATTTTTTTTATGAGAGCGCTACCCTTTAGAAGTAAAGATGGAATTTCTCTTTTCTCAAGTTCTTTAAGAAGTAAGGTTAGAGATTGGATAATTTCCTGATTCCGTCGAAGCCTAAGTGTTGAAAATTCAAGAAATTTATCTCTAAGAACGGGATGAGTCTCAAAGGACTTTCTCTTCCATTCCGCAATTAGGTACAGAATTCTTCGGCTCGCATACCTGGCCATTAATGCATTGAGATTTTGCTCTAGCCAGTTAAGTTCTTCTTGCTTTAGGTCTCTGTGAGAGAAACCCAATTCGAGTAAATACCGGTGATAAGGGTCGGCCCACCAAAAGGGCAAGGGATGAGACGGAAGTTTTATCGCATGATGCGGCACGGGTAGTACAAAGGCGGGGTAGATAGTCAGATCGATAACAGCCATATTAAGTTAATTTGATAAAATTGTAAGGGATAAAAAGAATTGTAATTCTTGATCCTATGAGGCGCAAGTTTTATCCTTTCCGGGACTGGAAGTATTTGGATTTATGCCGTCAGGAAGTCCGGTCCTTCTTCTTTTTTTATTGAAGTATATTTTACGTATCTTGACTGTTACTATAATGAAAAAATATTTACTAGCTACCTAAGGACCACTTTGAAACAATCGTTACCCTTATCTTTTTCCAATAGTTCCTTCGCCATAAACTTTTCTTCCAACAGTCAGGCGATTTTAGATCTTATTTCTAATTTTATCGATTTTCCTATCGAGACGTGCCATTCTAAATTTAAACCGATCAGAGTTGAGATCCATGAGATCCCCTCCCCTTCAACCGAGCAGTCCCACTATTTTTATTTACCCGGCGTAGAGAAGAATTCGCAATGGAGTGGCGGCTTTGCTAGTCACGTCGCGCATGTGACCGTGGACTCGAAAAAAAGAGATTCGAGGGCTACCGTTTTCGGATTCGAGGACTCGATGAAAGAGCAGCTTATCTATCTCGGCTTCATGAAGCCGATTAAGTATGTGATGGCAAGACAAGGGATTTATGGCGTCCACGCTTCCGTTTGTGCTAAAGGTGAGACTGCGATACTCATTCATGGCCCAAAAAACACCGGTAAATCGACGTTCGTCTATTCTTTGCAGGAAGCGGGATACGGTCCTTTATGCGATGACGACTGCTTCCTAGAAGTCAGCCGGCAGAAGTGCTTACTTCACCCATTTCAAACAAAACTGGGAGCTAAATCGGCGCTCATTAGTCGGTATCCATCGGTTAAGGCTAACTTAGTTCATAATTATTTATACGGTAACAAGGCGAGAGCAACTTTAAGAGGTTCTTATATTGAAAATAGGTTCCACTATCCGCGCAAATTAATTCTCTTCCCAAAGTTTTCGGACGAACGAAAAATTTCTTTCCGAAAAATAATTCCTAGCTTGGCTATGTCCCGCTTTATTGATGAAAACCCGAACCTAAATGGAAAAAAAAGAACAGCACAAAACCTGAAGCCTGTGACTCGAGTTTACTCAGCCTTACTGAAATCGGCCGAGTGCTACCAAGTCGTATACAACGATGATAACATTCAACAACTTCCTGAAATGGTGGACCGACTTTTGCGATAAACTATAAGGACTGGCGTTCAAGACTCAAGACGTTTCCAGACAAGATCGCGATCAGATATGTTCTTTCGAAGTCCGCTCCATAAAAATAATACTTCATCCAACGCATAAAGAGAAAAAAGGGCGTAATCTTTTTTTTGAATGATTTCTCGGCGAACTTTTTCTTTGATACGTTTTCTTAACTCGCAAGCGGGAATACTCAATCTCTCAAGCTGACTCTGGCCTCGCCGCACTCTCAACTTTTGGGAGATAAAACCCTTTAGGTTGTTGGCGATCGGGGATTCGACTTCGCTCGTTGGCACATACCTCGGATATTTGCCTTCCCGAAGGAAAAGATGCCCTAGGAAAGCATCTTCATTGATAATTAAAGCGGGGATCCGCAAAAGGGCTGATCCCATTTCTTGAGTCTCACCCATCAGAAAGTTTCCTGATAGAGACCACAGTTCACCTTTCTTATCGTCTTCACATCGAACCCTATGATAGGCCTCCGAGCAGATTGTTGCCCATCGATAAAAAAAATGAGAATCACCACGCAAAGGAACAATCTTCGGCATTACGATGGATTTCCCAGTTTTTATTTTGTGAAAACAGGCCGCAATGGAATTATCCCCCAAAGAAATGTCGCTATCTGTGAAAGCAGTATAATCAAATCGTGATTGCGTTCTTTCTGACATTAACAATTGCAACGCTTGGAGTTTCCCACATCGGTTTTTAGTTGAAGTTACAAGGACATTCTTGCTCGTTACCTCTTTTAAACAAAGAGCGGTATCGTCCGTACAGCCATCCAAGTGAATTCTTATCTGAAAATCGATTCTATTTCTAAAACACTGAGACTCTATAGAATCGATAAGGCGAAGTAGAGAGCGGCCCTGATTAAAGACTGGAATGAGAAAATCAATTCCCTGCATGATACTTCTCATGTGCCGAGTTGAGATCACACTGAATGATGTAGGAATCGTGGGCATCAACGTAAAATCCATGGAAGTCGATTCCCTGGAGATGCCATACAAAATCTCTTGATTGGACTACGTCATCCTTCCAGAATTCATGACTTGTCGAACTCAGCAGACTGAGCAATTCAGTCCGTCGAGTGGCAAGCAATTGATCGCTGAAATAGGTCGCTGGGATTTTTACCTGTCCGATCTGAAGTCGGTTCTTAATAGCGAAAAGCAAAGTCCGATAAATGAATTCATAATCATCGCCGAATGGGCAGTTTAGAAATCGGTCCACCCGATAGGAGCGAAACCCACAAGCCACATCGGATAAGAATATCCCAGTGAGCTTTTCAAAAATTGAGGAGGCGAGAAGGTTTGCTCCGATCTTGCAAGAGGGAATGTTGGAGATGGCATGAAAACGATTCCCCAATACGAGATCAAAATTCTCCCCAAATCTTAATATCTCGGGAACCAGTTCGGGAGGATGTTGACCATCTGAGTCCAAAGCAACCACATGGGAAAACTTTTCCGATCTCGCGAAATCAAAAGCGGTCGCCATCGCTTTGGAAAGTCCCTGATTGGATTCATGGCGCACGAGTTTTACGTTGTGAAAAACCGCGAGGTTCGAGCTCTTATCTACGGAACCGTCATCGACGATGAGAACCTCACCCTTTGTCTTAAGTTGCGCCAGGAGTGGGCTCAAGGTGTGGGCCGAATTAAAGCATGGAATAACGATAAGTGGGCGAAAGCTCATGCGATCCCTCGCTTGATGCGATTCCAGTGTTCCTTACGAGACCGCAAAAATGAGCGATCATACCAGTCGAGACATTGCCGATAATAGCGGCGGGCCTCTTCTGGCCTATCAGCACATTGCATCGCCCGGGCATAAAAATAAGGGCCTAGTATAGCGGGATCAAGGACTTTTATTTTCTCCACATGGCGAGCTGCTGAGCGATCAGAACTTAAAATGGCATCCAGAGCCCGATCGACTCTCCGATTTAATGGGCTCGCTTGGCGAATGGGATTTCGTAGGTGAGATTTCCACTTTTTCCAAAAGAGACTTCGATTATGAGCAATCTCTTTTCCGACCCTAAATAGACGATGGTGAACAATCGAAACTCGGCCATCATTTAAAATATGAAATCCTCTTTTTCGAACCCTAAGACAGAAGTCGATATCCTCATATTGACAACGCCGGAATTTTTCATCGAATCCGCCAATCTGTTCGACAAGCTGACGGCGGAATACCCAACAGGGTCCGGGCACAGCTTCGACCTCACGTATGCAGTCGTGCTGGCCATAGTCTCGTTCCCCATGCCCTACTTGGATCATCTGTCTCGGGAAAAATCCGGCTGAAAAAAGGGTACCATTGGGATAGACGATTTTGGGGCTTACCAAGCCAACTTTGTTTCTGCCTTTGAAATGTTCTAGGAGCTTATCAAGCCATCCGGCAGTAACTTCTACATCGTCATCTAAAAGAGCGATCAGGGGTGATGTAGTAACGCGCATCCCCAAGTTCGCCGCGAAAGAAAAACCCCGATTACGGTCGGTGCGAATCACTCTTAAGTCCCTTTGCGAATGCAAAAACTGCTTTGTTCCATCTGTACTGTGGTTATCTATGACGGTTAACGAACAACCCGGATGGCGATAACGACTAATGGATGCCAAGCAGCGGCGAAGTTTTTGAGCTGCGTTAAAGGTAA
Source organism: Deltaproteobacteria bacterium (assembly GCA_016875135.1). GTDB lineage: Bacteria > Bdellovibrionota > FAC87 > UBA2466 > UBA2466 > UBA2466. The sequence continues at coordinate 13,652 of VGSE01000032.1, read as the reverse complement.
CAACAATTATATCGACCATTGGATACTCAAAAAGCTAACATACTGGGCCTATCGGCTCTGCACTTGATCGGTTGTAGTTGGAACAAAATTATTGCCAAACTCTAGCGGACTTATGAAATTAAAACAAGACCGCGCAAGTTTTCTATTTCTCACAAAATACCACGTCAGAGCTATAAGTTTCGCACATTGCTCTATTGGAACGCTTATTCCGAAGGTGTGAAAAAGAAACTGTCACTTTTTCTTCTTTTCATAAGGTGAGACTAACCCCCATTTGTCATTAGTCAAAAGACAGGGTATCCTTGGGCCGTTAAAAACTTAAGTTTTGGAGAGTTATGGCAGTCACCCCCAAAGATAAAAAACCTTCAACCGCAACCCAGCAACCGTATCCTTATCGCTATTCGTCAGATTTTAGTGAGCCTGATTGGAGAAGAATTCCGGGGTATCGAGACGTGTCTGAGTCCGATTGGAATAGTGCCCTTTGGCAGAAACGGAACTTTATTAAATCGGTGGCTCAGTTGAAACAGGTCTTAGGGGATTATCTTACCGATGCCATGGCAATGGATATTTTAAAAGATCAGTCTGAGCGTTCCACTATGGCGATGTTGGTCCCACCTCAAATGATCAATACGATGAAGGTTGAAGATCTTAAAAATGATCCGGTCAGACGATATATGATCCCCTTCTTTTCAGAGCGAGACCAGAAGTGGCCCAGCCACCCTAAGGCTACCCGAGACAGTCTTCATGAACATGAAATGTGGGTGGTCGAAGGGCTGACCCACCGTTATCCCACTAAGGTTTTAGCGGAGCTTTTGTCCACCTGTCCCCAATATTGCGGCCATTGCACTCGAATGGACTTAGTGGGACAGAGCGTTCCTCAAGTTTCCAAACGTAAATTTGATACGGCTCAAAGGGATCGTCATGATCAAATTCTTGATTACCTTCGAAAGACCCCTTCGGTTCGAGATGTGGTTGTGTCGGGTGGGGATATTGCCAATTTACCTGCGCAAACCTTGGAGTACTTCGTTTCGGCTCTTTTAGACATCGAAAATATCCGAGACATACGGTTGGCCAGTAAGGGGCTCATGGGCGTACCTCAACACTTTCTTCAAGATGAAGTTTTAAGCGCATTGGAGCGGATTGGTAAAAAGGCGGTTCAGCGAGGGGTGAGTGTTGCAGTTCATACTCATATTAATCACGCCCAATCCTTGACCCCATTGGTAGCCAAAGTCGCCAGAAAAATTCTCGATATGGGTTTTAGAGATGTGAGAAACCAAGGTGTGTTGTTAAGAGGAGTGAATGATTCTCAGAAAGCACTTTTAGATCTCTGTTTCAAACTCCAAGACCATGGGCATATCACTCCGTATTACTTTTACATGTGCGACATGATTCCAAGCTCTGAACATTGGAGAGTTTCTTTAGACAAAGCTCAACATCTTCAGCACGACATCATGGGGTATTTGCCCGGCTTTGCAACTCCGAGAATTGTGTGCGATGTGCCCTTTGTGGGAAAACGTTGGGTGCACCAAACCCATTCTTATGACAGAGTTAAAGGGATCTCTTACTGGACAAAAAATTATTTAACCAGTCTTGAATGGGATCGCCCCGAAGCTCTAACACAACTCTATGAATATTTTGATCCTATCGACACGTTACCAGCTGAGGGTCAGGCCTACTGGGAAAAAAGCGGGAGCCCTACCAAATAATCGGTGCGTTTCCCAGGCTATTTTAATTCGCTAACGTTGCAGCTAACTGCTTTGGAATACCAGTGAGGTACTTCAGAACCGCTTTCAGAAGCCCAGCCATGTGTGTACTCAGAGTCTTTAAAAAGAACTAATTTAATGTAGCTGCAACCGTCATCATCCCCGTGAAGTTCAATAGTATTTTTGTCCACTCGAAGGTCTCCACCTTGGGCGTTCATGTTGGAACCCACCTCTTTATTTTTTTCGCTAAAAAGAATGGGGCCTTGTTCTTCAGTTTTTCCTAAGTTTAAGAGCTTTGCTTTGCTTGTTCCTAAATCTTGAATGCCAATTTTTATAATGTTGGAATGATTATTAACAACCACGTTGCATGTTAAGAGGGAGTTTTTTGGAAATTCTCCAGCATAAATATTTGTTACAACAAGCAGAGAAAGTAAGGCGACAAACTTCATAAAAATCCTTTCCAACGGAGAGCTGAGTTGCGATGCAACTTAGTTGCTTTGACTTGACGTGTCAACGGTCAAAGTGGGAATACTCCTCCAAGCGAAGTGGCTGTTTAACAGGAGCCTCGCACGATATCTGTTGACACGTCATGTCTAGGGTCTTACTACTTGCCCATAGTTTTTTGGAAAATCTAAAAATGAATGCCGTTAGAGCTATTTTTTTACCAAGTAGAGGAGAAACTCAATTATGAAAGCTTTGTTACTGATAACCTTAAGTCTCGTGACCCTTAATTTACAAGCCTCAATCCGATGGGGTTCCCAATGTGGGCTCACGGATGCCAAAGATGAAACCGAATGGAAATCAGTGAGTGAAAATCAGAGACTAACGCAAGCCACTGCCCAAGAACTCAATAGTCTTCCTACCTTAACCAAACAACAACTCATCATCACTGCCAAAGATGAAGCCAAAGATCGTGATGATGACGCTTCCGCCATAAAAAATACGGTGCAAGCAGTGAAATACCTGAGAGAAAACAGCGAATCCGAAGATGTCTATGTATGTAACTACAAAGTCAAAAAACTTAGGGTGACCGAGATCTCTTTCTGGCCGGGTGGCAACCCCTATGGGCATATTTTTCTAAGCGGAACCACCCGTGTTATCGCATTCAATGAGGATGACAGCGTTGCCTGCAAATAGTTGTCCTCATAAAGACCAGTCTGCCTTGATTTGTTGAGAGAGTTGTAGATAATGGCATACTATGAAAATTAGTCCAACTGATCATGTTGTTATATATTCAAAAGTTCCGTGCTCTTATTGCCTAGCCGCAAAGAATTTTTTTAACGGCAAGGATGTTCCATTTACTGAAATCGACTTAACCGGTAAGCACGACGAAATAGCTAAATTAAAACAAAAAACAGGACACATGACCTTTCCTCAAATTTTCATTAACGATCAGTTCATCGGTGGTTTTGATGATCTGATGAAAAAAGTTGAGTAAAGAAGTTCATTTTTATTTGACTGCCGAACAACTCGAAAAGCTTGGGTACTAAATAGGCTTTTTGTTCAATCCCCTAAACAGATTCCACGGTGACGAGCGGCTTGTAAAAAAGGAGATTCGGTCGAAATAAATCTGTTTTTACCGGCGCCTGTTTCTAGTGGAACCAACTCAACCGTGTCATTTCGATAAGCCACCATAGTATCAAACTTACCGTCAACAACGGCTTGAACGGCCGCAACCCCAAAACGGCTAGCTAAGATTCTGTCGAACCCTTCCGGAGCTCCGCCACGAAGCAGGTGACCTAAGACAATAGCTCTAGATTCTCGGCCGGTAATTTTTTCTAATTGCTCGGCTACTCTATGACCTATTCCGCCTAAACGAATCTTCTCAGGTGAGTCTTCGATGATTTTACTCACGACCACATCACCCCCGATAGGTTTTGCGCCTTCTGCTACGACGACAATCGAGTATTTTTTTCTCGAATGATAAAGATCATTTAAGTAAGCGCCCACTTTATTCAGATCAAAAGAAATCTCCGGAAGTAAAATTACATCTGCATCGCCCCCCAGGCCTGCAAAGAGAGCTATCCAACCCGCATTTCTTCCCATAACTTCCACCACCATGATTCGATGGTGCGATTCCGCAGTAGTATGAAGTTTGTCGAGTGCTTCGACGGCGGTTGTCACCGCAGTGTAAAAGCCAATAGTAAATTCAGTTCCATTGAGATCGTTATCGATGGTCTTAGGGATTCCAACAACTTTGATCCCCTTTTGAGACATCCCATGAGCGATGCTTTGGGTGCCATCACCACCAACGACGATCATGGCATCGACTCTTTCCTGTTTCAAATGGTGAACAACTTCATCGGATCGATCTTCGTAAACTTTTTTTCCGTTTTTAGTTACTGGAACTCGAAATGGGGTGTCGATATTCGAGGAGCCTAAAATAGTCCCGCCTTTTGACAGAATGCCGGTCGTGTTGAGTAGATTTAAGGGAACAAATTTATTTTCTAAAAGCCCCTTAAAACCATCCGGTATCCCAACAATCTGTATTCCGTGTTCCAAAATACAGGATTGAACAACAGCTCTAATGGTTGAGTTAAGTCCGGGACAATCTCCGCCTCCTGTGAGTAAGGCAATTTTTTTAACAGAGGTTTTTTTTGTCATTGTTTGAATTTAATAGCAAAAGCTTGAAAGGTAGTTAAAAAACCAACTTGGCGGTGCTGAACGTCTATCAAGGCATCTGCCTTAAGAGTCTTTCCGCCTTCAATGAGTCTCTCTAAGGCACCGTCATACGACCAGCTTTTGACTTGAACTTCGCCTAAGTAGTCGAATTTGGCATTAAGAGTTTTGCTGGTCCAAATAATTTCGGGTGTTTTTTCCGGCTCTGAGGCTGATACGGAAGTGGTTCGGGGGGACTCAATCAAGGTAGTGCTTGCACAACCCGAGAGCATAACAAGAAAAAGAACTATAGCCGTAGAAATTATAAATTTCATTAAGACAGTTTTAGCCTAACCCCTACTCAAACGAAACGAAAATCTAAATACCTGCCCCCTTTAATTGGGCTTTTTAACCCACTTAAAGGGAGCAGGTATAAAATCTAACTCCTTTTTGCAAGACTTGAGCTAACAACCCCAGGAGAGATACAATGAAAGTCTAAAGTCTATTTCTTACTTTGAAACGGGGGCGCTGTGTCAGAATCCCTTTGGAACGATGAAGCCATTAAACCCATTCAGCATCTTAGAGTCATTGATCTCTCGGTGATGTTGACCGGACCTTATTTGACCAGAATTTTAGCTCAATATGGGGCTGAAGTGATCAAAGTCGAGAAAGGGCCTGATGGGGATCCTTGTCGCCAAGAAAAATACTCGGCTCTCTTTGATCTCCTCAATCAGGGAAAAAAATCGATATGTGTCGATTTCACCAAAACTGAAGGCATCGCATTAATTAAATCCTTGGCCTCAGAGGCCGATGTTTTTGTGGAAAATTTTCGTTCGGGCGTGATGGATAAATTAGGTTTAGGCTACGCAGATTTGGCCGAGAGTAATCCGGATTTAATTTATATGTCATTGAGAGGAATGAGCGATAAACAAAGCTCAAAATCGGGTCACGACTTAAATTTTATTGCAACGAGCGGATGCGGAGAGTGGTTTTTAGAGTCCGGCGGCAACTATAGTGCCCCTTTTGCGGATGTCGTCGGTGGAGTGTTTGCCCCACTCACAAAATTACTTATTCATTTGGTCAACCCCAGTCGTCGAGGCATGCATTTGGTTTCCTATGCTGACGAAGGTTTTAGAAGTCTATTTCTTCCGCGTGCCTACGAGTTGATGGAGCGAGAGTCTACAGCTGCATCTGAACAAAACAAGTTTGAATTTTTCAAAAAACTTAATGGAAGTTTTCCTAATTCCAGATTTTATCGGTGTCGGGATGATCAGTGGATCTCTTTACAAGCTATTCAAAAAAAACATTGGGAACAATTTTGTCAGATTGTGGACAGGCCGATGTGGATCGAAAAAGCCGAGGACCTTTCGCTTGTTTCGGAATTGGAAAAACTCTTTCTAGATGCTCCTGCTCACTATTGGGAGGCCCTCAATCACAACGGAGAGGCCTGTCTGTTCCGAGTTGTCTCATGGAAAGACTTTCTTCAGGAATCTCAATCTCGTTCCAAACTCACTTCCGATCCTTTAACTTGGATTGGTTTTGCTTCCAATCGCCACTTGGCCGCTTGCCCAACGTTAGGTCAAGACAGCTTTGCCCTTATTCATGAATTAGGCTTTGCTAACGACAAGATCAGTCAGTTGTTAGGGGCTGGGGTTTTGAAGCAGACAGTTTGATACCTGCACCCTTTGAGTGGGCTTTTGAAGAGGCTGGTTCGATATAATTTTTTCCAAATTGCAAAGACTTATAGAGGACCAAGGTTATAAGATTTGATAAGTTTTCTTTAAAGTTTCATTTGATAATTCACCTCATCGTCAAATGGCCAATAAACTGCGCGCCTTAAACCAACTTAATGGATGTTTGAACCTCTTAAAAAGCCAAATCAAAGGGTGCAGGTATGACAGTTTGAATCCTGGACTTTCTAAGTTCTCGCTGTTCGGCACATGGGTTGAGGATTTTTTTCTGCATAGTCATTCACGAAATCTCTTACATGAACCAGATTTTGACATCTTTTAACCCCATGAAAGAAGGCATGGCCAAAGAGAAGCCAGCGAGAGCCGTGAGCGACAAAAAAGGTTAATTTTTTTAGCGCAAAAGGTGTATCTCCAAAATAGCTCTCAAGAAGACAAGAGAATCTAAGGACTGCGCGAAAATATTCCTGTCCCTCTTCCTCTGCGGTCCAGGGGGGAGAGGTCTCCCATCTATTTTTCGGCTTGTCATAATAGTTCAATTTTTGTGCTAATTGCCAAAGAATCCATGGTCGAGCGGTGGCAGCACGAGCGATCATGGCGCCATCCACTTGGTACTGGAAAAGTAAATCCATCGCGTCCTGCCAAGTATGAATATCTCCATTGGCTACTACAGGAATAGTTAAGGCCTTGGCTACTTCTCCAACCAAATCCCAGTGAGCGTAACCGTGATGGCCTTGGTTTTGAGTTCTACAATGCAAGGTCAACCAGTCAACTCCCGAGTTCTCCATGCGTTTTGTAAACTGGATGAGATACTCTAAATCGATTTGCCCCCCGGTAGCGGCTCTAAGTTTGACACTGACGGGATAGGGGGAATGTTTTTTTGTGACTTGAACTACTGAAGCGGCATAGTCGATATCGCCTAAGAGTCTTACACCCCAATTGTGAGCCAGTTGATGGGAAGCCGGACATCCCATATTGATATCAAATCCCCAAGGGTGAAGAGGCAAAAGTTTCTCGATTGAGCCTGCAATATAGTTTTCCTCATTTCCTAAAAGCTGCGGAATAAAACCGCTCTCACCGACACTTGTTAGAGGACCAGGAAGATCATCCCACTTTTCATTGGGAAGTCTCAATGTGGACAACATTTCAGTAAAAAGAAGAGGGGAAATACTCTCGGGTAAGTACGAACGGATAAGTTCTCTAAAGGCCACATGGCTTATCCCAACCATAGGAGCGACCATGAATGGGAAGTTGACTCCAAGAGATTGAAGGCGCGAACTGACTCGGGGGACGGAAATGGAGTTGGAATTTAATTGATTCATGAGACTGCTTTACGGACTTTTCGTTAATGGATTTAGTGTGGGCTGTCAATTTTTAACGTTGTGAAGATTCTATAACGAAGCTCTAACTCAAGCGATTTAACATCAATTTTCCCAACAGGAGTGCAGTTCTCAATGGTTAACTAAGGCTTTAGGTATTGCTATGGTTTGTAGCTAAACGACAATATTGCCGACCTAAATCAAGAAAGAAAAAGTTTGAATTTTTAGGGGCACTAGCTAGAATCGCATGAGTTTCCTAGTGTTTCAGTGATTATGAAATTCACTCTCAAGCGAAATTTGTGGATTAGGTTTTGTTTAACGCTGATATTTGTTTTTAATTGGGCTCATGCCGACAGTAAATTAGAAAACTGGGTTCAAATCAATCAAACTTTCGGAATAAGTCCATCCCTTGCATTGTTTGCTGAGGTTCAACCTCGGATTTCTTACTCTGAGGGGGAACTAGCCTCGATCCTTGCTCGTTTGGCCCCTATTTACCTATTTAATTCAAATCATTCGGTAGGAGTAGGGTTCCTATGGCTCGAGAACTACTCTCCTTCAGCCAATAATGAGACCCGCCTCTTTCTGCAGTATATTTTTCAGCATGGCTCATTAGGTAGAAGTAGCTTTTTCCATCGATTTCGTGCCGAACATCGAAATATAAACATCACCGAAGACAAAGCCTACCGGCTTCGGTATCAAATTCGAAGTCTCCATGCGTGGTTTAAAAACAAAAATTTAAGAGCTTTATTACAAAATGAGCTCTTTATTAATCTCAACACAACTGATGTTTCCGGCGCTGTCGCTGGCTTTGATCAAAATCGACTAGCTTTAGGAATCAATTATGCTTGGTCGACTACTGTGAATTCCGATATCGGTTATATGTATAATTTTGTTCGCAGGCCTAGGGCGTTGTCGGACCGAAATAACCATGTCTTTTATTATTGTTTAAACGCAAACTTTTGATTGGAGACGAAGGTCGATGATTATTTACCACGGTGATGAAAGAACTTTAATCGTAGTACCCAAAGGTGAAAAATTAGTTTCTACTTTAACTCGAGAAGTTTCTCAGTTGGGAATACAAGGGGGATTGGTTTCGGGGTTGGGAGCTTTGATTCACGTTGAGCTGGGTTATTATCATTTAGAAGAGAAAAATTACCACCGAAAAACTTTTTCTGAAATGGATTATGAACTCATCTCTTTGACAGGCAATATTTCTCTCAAAGACGGCAGCCCCTACATACACGTCCACGCCGCATTGGGAGACAATCAGTTCAAAGTTTTTGGAGGGCATCTTTTCGAAGCTGAAGTCGCGGTCACAGCCGAGATATCTATTGTTTCTCTTGGAAAAATGCCTGTTCGTGAATTAGATCCTAAGTTGGGATTAGCTACTCTATGTCATATTTCATAATCATCCTTACTTTTGTCCTAACCCTAGGGGGAAAAGTTCAGTCCAATGCCCAGTCGGGTTGTGAGATCCCTGAGAGTGGGCCTCACAAAGGGGAAAAATCGGCAGAGTGTGAACCTAAGCGAGAAAAAGTTTTGGGGAAAGACTTTAACGAAAGCCAAGTTCGTTGCAAAGTGGTTGATGTTAAATGTGATCTTGGGAGTAAAAAAGGTTATGTTGCAGTAGCAAAAGTGGAGAAATGGTTGAAGGGGAAAGGCCCTTCCCAGATCGAGTTCAAGTTTGTCTCAGTTCCCTTTTCGAAATCAGTAAAACACAATAGAGTTCAAGCAGGTAAGGGGCTTTGTGCGGATGTTACTCTAGAAAAGAGACAGGCCGATTGGATTGCGACCAGGATTGAAAATCCAACCTCCTCTTCAGATTCTTTGCCACCTTGCCCCTAACATTGTAGGGTAAAGGGATGAATCAATCCAAACCTCGAGCTCAAAGTCGAAGGCAATATCGTTACTACGATCTGGTAATGGCCTCCTTTGTTACCATATTATTGTGTTCTAATTTAATAGGCACCTCAAAAGTCATTACGATTTTTGGTTTTACTTGTGGTGCTGGAGTTTTCTTCTTCCCTCTTAGCTACGTTTTTGGAGATATTTTAACTGAGGTCTATGGCTATGCGAGATCTCGAAAAGTGGTTTGGGCTGGCTTTTCGGCTCTAGCTTTTGCTTCTTTTATGAGTTGGTTTGTTGTTGCGGCACCTCCGGCAAAGGATTGGCCTTTTCAAAGTGCTTACGAAACCGTTTATGGGCAAACTTGGCGAATTGTTGTGGCTTCATTCGTGGCTTTTTTTGCAGGGGAATTTACTAACTCTTACGTTTTAGCCAAAATGAAACTATGGACCCAAGGCAAAATGCTCTGGACGCGGACGATTGGATCTACGATTGCGGGGGAAGCCGTTGATTCTCTCATCTTTTACCCTGTAGCGTTCCTAGGAACGTGGCAACACCACTTAGTGGTTCAAGTGATGGTGACTAATTACTTGCTAAAGGTGTTGTGGGAAGTGGTGATGACGCCAGTGACATATAAAATTGTCAGTTTTCTTAAAAAAGCGGAGAGCGAAGATTATTTTGATTGGGAAACCAATTTTAATCCCTTCTCACTGGATACTTAAGGTTGAAAATAGAGTTTTTAAAAAATGGAGTGCCTGCCCTTTTGTTAGCCCCGATGGAAGGGGTAACCGATTTCCCTATGAGAGCTTTGCTGACGGAGTTAGGGGGATTTCAATACTGTGTTTCTGAATTTGTTCGAGTGACTCAAGAGCCTGTTCCAGAAAAGGTTTTTTATCGTTTGATTCCAGAGCTTCGCTCTGGAGGAAGAACCGCCTCTGGAATACCGATTATTGTTCAGTTATTGGGAGGAGATTCTCAAAAAATAGCTGAATCCGCATTAACTGCCGTTAAATGCGGGGCTTTGGGAATCGACCTTAATTTTGGGTGCCCGGCCCCCACAGTGAATCGTCATGATGGTGGAGCTGTTTTATTAAAGAGCCCTTCACGTATTTTTGAAATTGTGAGCGCGGTGAGAAGAGTGGTTCCTGCAAATATTCCTGTTTCGGCGAAGTTACGTTTGGGGTGGGAGAGGGTTGAGGAGATTTATCAAACTTCGGATGCGGCAATTCAAGGGGGAGTCAATTGGTTAACGGTTCATGCGAGGACCCGTTCACAGGGGTACGCTCCGCCGGTTCATTGGAATATTTTGAAAGAGATTAAAAAAATTGCTCCGGTACCTATAGTGGCTAACGGTGATATTAAATCCCTCCAAGACTTTAAGAAATGTCGAGAAGTGACAGGGTGTGAGCACTTTATGTTGGGGCGAGGAGCCTTAGCAGAACCGGCGTTGGCCCAGGGGATTGCTTTTGAGCTTGGATTGGGCGGAACTTTAAAAGATCAACATTTTTATTATCGGATGAGTCAAGAGCGTTGGTTGCCGCTTTTTAAGCGGTTTGTGGAATTGGCAGGGCCCCAAGCACAAAGTCCGTTCTACACGGCTAAGAGAATTAAGCAGTGGTTAAGCCTTGCGGGACGCTGTTATTCCATCGATTGGGCAGAGCCCATCAAAAGAGCTTCAAGTTTAGAAGAGATGTGGGAAGTTTTTTGCTGTGAAAAAAAAGAGGTGGCTCTTTGACTCCACTCTTTGAAAAAATTACTAATTTCTCAAGTTTTTTTGGAAGTTTTAGGTCTTTAATTTGGGCATACTAATTGCTTTTCATAATGATGGGGGAGCCAATGGTTAAAATTAATCTTAGCGTTGTAACGTTTGTTCTTGTGAGCTTAGTTGCTTGTTCCAAGTTCGATAAATTAAGGGAACCTGAAGTAACAGTTCCTGTGCAAGACAAAATTGAAACACGTGTCGAATTGGGAGATTCCATTCAAACTTATCAGGTTTTGGGGAGCCATAGTCTTTTATCGGCTATCCAAGCTAAAGAGGTTAGGGCAGTAGGAAACCGAAAAATAAAAACTAAATCATTAGTTCTTTCTTTTCCCAAAAAACTGATCGGTGAAAACTTTGTTTTTGGCGGGGTTGTGACTCAGGTTTCGGATGTTAAAAATGCAACTTTGGGGAATTTAAAACTCTCGGATCTTCCCCCTGTTTTTGTTAATCCGGTGCTCTCGGTAAAAGATAATCAGTTTTCAATGGACTTAAATGGGTGTCTTCAAAACTGTGACGAGTTATCGTCTCAAGAAACGGTCATTAGTTTGCCTATCGTAGCGTTAGATGAGGTTAATGACCGAGTAGTGGTTGATTTGTCTGTCCTTGGCGAAAAGTTGAACTTGATAAAAATGATGGATCCTAACGGAGAGGATACCCAGCTAAAAACAAAAACGAGTGAAGTGGTTTCCATGGATTTTTCAGCTTCAACTTTGGTCTTTGATGTGAAAATAAGCATGGTTCCGATCCAAACTAAAGCCGGTGAAAATCCTGAAGAGACGGACTTTACAGTGAGATGGTATTTAAGATTGGGTTCGGTTTTTAACCCCGCTTTCGTTTCAAGAGAAAAAACGTCAGGGGTTGGGTACTTTATGACTGAGAGGGGGCGCGTTCCAAAAATTATTCGGCATGGATTGACCCATTTTTCTGGTCAGTCGGATCAGGGAGTTGTTAAGTACTACTTAAAAAATATTCCTGAGGATCACAAAGAAAGTTTCAAGCTTGCTTTCGATGCTTGGAATCAAAAGTTTATAGAAACGACTGGGCGCAAACTGATTCGTTATGAATTTGTTGATATTGAAGATCCTAGATCTAAGTTTTTGATTCCGGGGGATATTAGGTACAACATTCTTGAATGGGACTTGGTGAACGATGCAACCTATGGGGGTTTAGGGCCATCGATTGCTAATCAATTTACCGGAGAGATATTATCTTCCAATGTTTTGGTTCAGGGGCCAAGGATTATTGAGATTTATCAGAAGTGGTTTAAAGTTTCTGAAAAAATTCAACAACTGCAGTCGCAAGGCCGGGAATTTTTAGCTCAAGAGGAGTTAAAAAATTTTCTACTCAGCCGGGAAATTGAGACGAGAAAATCAAAAGGTCAGCTTAAACTAACTTTACAGGGAAAAGCAGGTTTCAATATTCATTCTCAAGATCGTCCTTACGAGGATCCCGTTATTCAAAAAGAGGACTTTGATCTTATTCCGGTGGGAGTAAGTTATGAAGACTACATGAGAGGATATTTCATGGATTTAGTCGCCCATGAGTTGGGGCACAACTTAGGACTGCGCCATAATTTTAAGGGCAATTTAAGTGCAGGCGAGGGCGATCCCCAACAAGGTAAAGTTTCTGTTTCAATCATGGAGTACTTAGGAAGATCGTTTCGATACTTAGATGAGATAGGTCCTTACGATGCTGAAGCCATTAAGTACGGATACATGGGGGTGTTACCAACAATTACGCATGAATTTTGTACGGACGAAGATGTTCCCGATTTGCAAAACACTAAATTGTCTGCCGAGTGTTCAAGAGACGATGCCACTTCGGATCCCTTCGGATATTTTTTAAGGCGATTGAATCGCGCGGTGGATCTTGTGATTTCAAGGGGAACTGAAACGGCTCCGGCCTGGAAAGCGCAAGAGATGGCTACTTTTATCGAGTCTACAGTTCGGGGGCTTGCATTTTATGCGACCAGCGCAGAAACGACCTCTTCTGATTGGAAACAATTCTTTAATAAGGCTAATCGCCCTCAAGAGGCCTCGCAAGTAGGGGCTTACGTTAAAAGCGAAATCCAAAGCCGTCTTCAGCCCCAGGATTTGGACAGTGTGTTAAGCACCAAAACTCAAGAGGCTCAAGGACAAGTGAAACAAAACCTAATTGAGTTTCAGAATCTGATTGGGGAAGTTTTGGGGAAGGTGGGGGCTTAGTACCAAGAATAATTCACAATATTTGATTCCAATCCACCGTTTGGTGTTTTATTTCTGGTAGTAGCCATCTTCAATTTTCGATAACTCGTTGCTCACCGCTATTTCTGGGCAGTCTAAAAGCTAATTTAGCCCTATTTTTAATCGGCGCATCAACGATAGAATTATAAGAGATAGTTTGTTTTCAACGCCCTAAAACCTAAGGCTCTTATGACCGCTATTTTGCTTAATGATTTCAAATTACAATGGCGAGAGCTTAATGAGCAGATTTTAACTGCAGTCTCTCGTGTAGGGGAGAGTGGTTATTTAATTCTAGGAGAAGAGGTAAGAAACTTTGAAGAATGCTTAGCCGAATTCTGGGGGATTAAATATTCAATAGGCTGCGCTAACGGGCTTGATGCGATTGAAATTGCGCTGCGTTCTTTAGAACTCAAACCAGGTGATAAGGTTCTTACGACACCGCTTTCGGCCTTTGCAACAACCCTCGCAATTTTAAGAGCTGGGGGGACTCCTGTCTTTTGTGATACGGATCGATCGGG
>VGSE01000031.1 GCA_016875135.1 Deltaproteobacteria bacterium | reverse complement strand
GAACAGGTTCAATATGATGCGAAAGTTGTGGTTGATGGCATTGGTGTTGACTTTAGCGCTTTCTCTTACCAGTTGCGCGAAAAGAAAAGCCTTTAATTTAAGTGCAGCTTACGGTTATTCCCAGTGCGATGGTAATAACTGGTCTTTTGATGTTTATTTATTTAGATCTCAGACCCAAACAGGAGCTTTTGACTTAGTAATCATGCCTGTATCAATTGATACTCAGGGAGATATTGCTTCTGTAACTATCGGAAATTCACAGTTAGGCTACAAACAATTGGTCAATCAAGTGGTTTTAAACGATGGGCAAGAGATTAATGCCGGTATGCTTTCTTCTGCCGATTTGATCAATTATCCCATTTTAGCAATAACTGCGTTTGACCCCACAACGAACTTTGTCTCTTCATCCCCCGGAAAATCTTCGTACTGTTACTTACCTAATCCTGGAGATGGTGTCTCTCAAAATCAGTTTCAGTATTATCAGCCTTAAACTTTAAGCCGTAGGTTCCTTGGGGAGAATTTTTAACCCAAGTTCTAGTAACTGTTTAGAATCTACAACAGATGGAGCTTCACTCATTAAGCAAGTTGCTTTTTGAGTTTTTGGAAAAGCTATCACATCCCGAATGGCATCCGTTCCTGCTAGTAGCATAGCGATTCGATCGACTCCCAGAGCAATTCCTCCATGGGGTGGAGTTCCGTATTTTAAAGCATTTAGGAAAAATCCGAATTTGATCTTTGCCTCTTCAGGGCCTATCCCAAGAACTTCAAACATTCTGGCTTGTACTTGAGGGTCATAAATTCGTAAACTTCCTCCACCGATTTCAAAACCGTTCCAAACTAAATCATAGGCACAGGCTCTTACCGAAGCCAGACTTGTTCGATCATTTTTTTCTAAAAAAACTTTAAGATCTTCTGGATGCGGACGAGTGAAGGGATGGTGGGCAGCATAAAATCTCTCATCATCCTCATTAAACTCTAACAAAGGAAAATCGGTAACCCACAAGAACGCATTCTTTGATTCATCGGTATATCCCAATTTTTTGCCATACTCTAATCGCAGAGCACTTAAAGCATTATTAACGATAGTATCCTTCCCGCACATTAGAAACAACATAGCCCCTTGTTTGAAAGGGAGCTTGCTTTCGATTTCGCTCTTTAAACCTTCATCAAAAAATTTAGCCTGAGGAGACTGCCAATCTCCCGGGGTTTTAATACGAATCCAGGTGATTCCTTTGGCTCCATAAGGAGAGACTTTTTTCAACAACCCATCAAGTTCGCTTCGAGAAAGGGGTTCCTTTTCCTCGAAACAAAGCCCTTTTAAGATCCCACCGGAACTTAAAGCCGCTTGATACACTTGAAAACTGCTTCGCTTACCTTGTTCGGTTAATTCAATAAGTTTAAGAGAGTTTCTTAAGTCCGGTTTGTCACTCCCATAACTATCCATCGCTTCCTTGTACTTGAGTCTTCGAAAAGGTACTGAGACCTCTTTGTCTAGGACCTCACGCATTACCTTTTGCATTAGGCGTTCGTGGACGTCTTGAATTTCAGATTCATCGACAAAAGACATTTCAACGTCAATTTGAGTGAATTCCGGTTGGCGGTCGGCTCTAAGATCTTCGTCTCGAAAACAACGAGCGATCTGAACGTAACGATCGATTCCACCAATCATACAAAGTTGTTTTAAAGTTTGAGGAGATTGAGGTAGGGCATAAAAAAGACCAGGATGAACTCGACTTGGAACTAAGTAGTCTCTTGCACCTTCTGGAGTACTTTTATAAAGAATCGGAGTTTCAATTTCCCAAAATTTGTTTTGATAATAAAACTCTCTTGCAGATTTTAAAAACTCATGTCGAATCCTGAGATTATTTTGTAGTTTAGTTTTTCTTAACTCTAAATAACGATAACTTAGTCTGAGGCTCTCATCCACTTCACCGGCACTGGGGCTGTCATCATGAAGCGAGAAAGGTAATTGGCTGGCTTTGTTCAGTAACTCTAACTTAGAAACAAGGACCTCTACTTCGCCTGTGGGGAGGTTTTTGTTCTCCATACCTTGCGGGCGCCTTCTCACTTTTCCAGAAACTGCGATAACAAACTCCTGGCGTAAAGTTCCAGCAATCTCCATTGGGGAGCTTTCAGGATCAAAAACAACTTGGGCGATACCCTCTCTATCTCTAAGATCAATAAAGACAACCCCGCCGTGATCTCGCCAGCGATCAACCCACCCACAAAGGGTTACCTCTTTTCCATCTAGTGAATGATTGAGTTGTCCACAATAGTGAGTTCTTTTAAGGTGCATGAGTCGCCCTCCGCAAAAGCTCAGACTCTAAAGAAGTTATAGATAAAGTTTCCTGAGTTCCTGATTTCATATTTTTTAAAAGAGCAGAACCGCTTTTCAATTCCTCATCTCCAATCATGAGCGAGAAGTCAGCATTAAGTCTATTGGCCTGTTTTAAAAGCCATTTTAATCCCTTGGTCTTTTCATAGGAAATTTCACACCAAACACCTTGTCGTTTGAGTTTAAGACTTAAGGGAAAAAGGAGTTCGAAAGCTTTATCTCCTAGTGGGGAGAAGAAGAATGAAGGGGTCTGAATCGTTTGAGGTAGTCGTTTTGTCTCTTGTAGAGCAATCATGAGTCGCTCCATTCCAAGACCAAACCCAACTGCCGGGAAAGGGGCTTTACCAAATCGAGAGGAAAGGCCATCGTATCTTCCACCACCGCCTAACGCATCTTGAGCTCCTAGAAGTTCTGAGGTGAATTCAAAGGCGGTTCGAGTGTAATAATCAAGACCTCGAACAATATAAGGATCCTCTTCAAATTTAACCTGTGCCATGGTTAAGCAAGTTTTCACTCTCTCATGATGGGTTTTGCAAGAAGAACAAATACAACTTAGAATAAGCGGAGCCGTTTTGGCAATAGCTCGACAGCTTTCTCTCTTGCAATCAAGTATTCTCATAGGTGATCGTTCGAATCTCTTTTGGCATTGTTCGCACAATTCGTTGAGCTTTGGTTGAAAAAAATCTTTGAGTTTATCTTTGTAGGGAGGCCTACACTCAATGCATCCGACACTGTTGATGCGGACTCGGTATTCGGTAACTTCAAAACTTTTGTAAATTTGGTCTAAGACTGTAATGAGTTCTGCATCGGCTTCGGGAGAAGCATCATTGATTAGCTCCGCTCCGAATTGATGAAATTGCCTCAGTCGTCCTTTCTGTGGGCGCTCATGGCGAAACATCGGCAAGTAATAATAATATCTTCCAGGTTGACCGGTGCTATGGAGATTGTGCTCTAACACCGCTCTCATGAAAGAGGCTGTGCCTTCGGGACGTAAGACATACGTTTCCGAGTCGGTAATGATTTGGTACATCTGTTTTTCAACAATATCGGTCTCATCCCCAACCGTTCCGCTAAAAACCTCAATTTTTTCTAAAGCGGGGGTTCTAATTTCAGAATATCCGAAAGAATGAAAAACTTTTTTTATTTTGCTTTCTACGTAGTGCCAATGCTCAAGCTCTACTCCAAAGAGGTCATTCATTCCTCGAACACTTTTAATTTCCAAAATGCCTCCTTATTTAACGTTTCACCATATCACTTAAGGCATCTGATGAAAACACTGATACCTGCTCCCTTTGAATGGGCTTTTAAAAGAGTTTGATAATTCAGCTCATCGTCAAACGGCCAATAAATTCCGCGCCTTAAACCAACTTCATGGCCGTTTGAACCTCTTAAAAAGCCCATTCAAAGGGAGTAGGTATGATAAAAACAATTGAGGACGTCAAAACTGTCCAAATTTTTGCCAGGTTTGAGTGAAAAGATGACATAGAGCTAAGTGGGCAATTTGTTTTGGGTCCTAAGCTTTTAATCTTGGATGAATTCCTATTGTCTACTCTCTTCACAGTTTAGCCTTTAATAAGCCTAAAATTCGAGCCCAAATCTCGGCATCAGGAGTGCATCTTTCTAGGAATTAGAGTTCACAACTATGATCTGGACAACTACAAATCGAAGTCTCTTCTTATTTTTGTGCGGGGCCTTAGTACTTGTAACGGCTAGATGCGGCCGCCTTGTCACCGAATGCGGGGGCCTACCCCTAAACAGTGAAAGACTTTCTGTGATTTCAAATGCTGCGTTTGAGTCTAATTCCAAAGCTTATCTCATTATCCCGAATCCCTTGGACGCTACCGGCAATTTCTCAGTTCAATCCTTAGATTCCTCTTTGGGAAGCTTTCTCGACCCCTTTTCCCTTATTGGCCTTAATATGAGCAACTTTTTGGAAAACTCTTTTTTGAAGGTTAGAATTAAATCCAGATCTGACGGCTATGAGCAATTGGCCACTCCGAACAGTCAAGGTGAGTTTAGATTTTCGGTTCCGGATATCCACTATGGCGAGTCGATGGCTTACCATAGCGTCACTGCGATTCAGGCCTATGTCGAGGAGCTAGGATTTCAGACCGACCGCACTAGACCCCTCTTCGTTATGGTCAGGGCTCAAGGTTCTACTTCAGACCCTAGTGATGTTAATGCATTTTACGATCATCATCATTTTAATCCTGAGCTCCCCAGAGAACTTAGGTTATTCGGAGAGACTCCACATGCGCCTCGCCAAGACAGAGATATCTATTGGCATGAATTCGGGCATTATTTTTTAGAGAGTATTACTTTAGGAAGAGGGATTGATAATGCAGGTGATTTGGGCTCTGTCTTTTCTGAAGGGGCGGCGATTCACGAGTGTTTAGCCGATTACACTGCTGAAAGCTTATCCGGCCGTGGTTATATAGGTCGTTGGACTGCGAAAAACTTTCCCAATGAATTTCCGAGTGGAGCCCCTTTGCGATCGGCAGAAGACAAGTCTGATAGTTTTGATCGCTATAACAAAGTTAGTCAGTTTGAATCTACTGGAGCAAATCTTGATAGATATCGTCTGGCCGAGTGGTGCTCTCGGGTTTTATGGGATATTCGATCGCAAATGGTAAGTGAAAACAGCGATGAGGGAAGGTTTTACGCAGACCGAGCTATTTTTGGTGCAGCTTCTCTTCTTAAAAAAGACACCTCGATAAGCGATCTAAAGAAGGCCCTTTTAGCGGCCGACGAGGAGTTGAATTGTGGAATTCATACACGGTCGATAACAAGTGCCTTTATTAGTCGGGGTTATCCCTCCGAAATTCCTCAGATCTCAAAACCATTAAATCTCCGAGCGAGTTTGGTTTGGCTAAATGATCAACCCGGTCAATTCTCCCTTAGTTTTGTAATCTCTAATCCTAATGGGGAATCTGCAAAAAATGTTCAATTAATTTTAGAATCCGCGGATGATCGTATTACAACGGTTATTCCAACACAGGGATATGGCGATTTAGGTGCCAATAGAAGCATCACTGTCGGACAAACTGGAGCTCTTCCTTTGGACTATTCAGTTAAGGGGTCAGTTGATACGACACAAAACTATCGAGGAGCTAGGTTTTTAATCAGAGTTAAAATCGAAAATGGCCCTGAAACCGTATTACAGGGGGCCCTATGAAGAAGCGTTTAGCTGGGCTCGGATTGCTAGCTATAGTTCTTATGGTTAGTTTGATGGTTTTTAGAAGACAAAATTTCGCTGTAAATGTTTCTGGTAGTAAGAATTTCAATGCTAGAGAAACTCTTTACAAGTTATCTTTGAGTGACAAACTCAAAAGGCCGAATATTAATTTTGGCAATTCAGAGAATGGGGATTTTAAAGCCCTCCGACTTACCCAACAATTTATTTTGGAAAATTTAGATCGTTTTCCAATTCAACAGCATCACCGTCTTAGAGGGGAGACACTAAAGTCACCTTTAGGAACTTTAGTGAGTTATAAAGTCTATCAAGACGGGGTACCTATCGTGGGAATCCAATTAGATTTTAGAGTGAATTCTAGAAATCAAGTTCTTGAACTTTTTAATGGGTATCAACCAGTGGTTCAAATGAAAGTTGAGCCTGACAAGTGGATGACGATTGAACAGGTCGCTGCTTTGCAAAGTTCAAGCTTTAAGAAAGTCGAGTCCGATTCCAAAACTTTAACCAAACCCAATATCATCTGGGTTGAGTCAGGTTCCGATCGGGCCCATTGGGGTTATGTTTTAAAAGTGGTAGACCTTTTACAGAAAAAGAAAGCTCCCGAGCAAGCTATTTTTAGCGCGATTACGGGCCAATTACTTGCTCGAGAAGTTTCCAGAGGTGAATTTAATCGACTGCCCCGGCCTTAATTTCTTAAAGCGAGAGCGTCTTTCGGAATTTCATTGGGTGTTGAGTTTCTATCAGTGAACACTCTAACGTGAACCGATTCCCTTACAATTTGTTCTGCAGGGGTTCCCTGCTCAGATTGAAGACCGGCATCTGTGTGGCAAATATAACCTCTGTTGAATTGACTTAATTGGTCCACAGAAAATTCACATGGTGAGATCGTTTCACCGGATCTTAAAATTTTAATGGTAAATCGAGTTGAGTCACTTTGAACAAATGCCCAGGGGATTTCAAAGGTTCGATTAATTTCTTGGCTTTGACCATTGCTGATTGGCCATCTATGTCCACCTTCAGGTAAAGTGACCTTAGAACCGTTTGGAAAAGAAAGTTCAATGCGTGCATTGAAGATCTTATTTGAAGTTTTTCCAGAGTTTTCTAAGTTGTACTTCTGAACGGTTAAGAAAGTTCTAAAGGGTTTAATTTCCTTTATGACCAGGGTTACCGGCTCTTGGGTTGGCTCTTCAGCATGCACAGAAAAGCTCGCTCCCCCGATTGCTATTAGACCCATTATCAGTGTTGCCATCGACATAGTTTCTCCTCTCAATTAGGTTGCTCTATTTTGGTTTTTGAAAACTCGTTGTAATCCTTTGTGAAGTAACACTTAGCCACTGAGTACCCCAAAAACCGGGTTGATTCTTTGGCTTACGACCGGACACTGGGAACGGGCTCAGTTGACTGATACGAAAACGTTGTATGGTTGGAGGTTGGCTAGCGTAATTAACTTTCATGAAGTCGCTAGCAAAAGGAGTAGATTGAGTTGCCTTGAATAGGGCAACCTGATCGGTACTTTTTAGAGTAATGCCAAGAAGATTGATCTGGTATTGAAAGACAAAGGCTCGAGGTGGTTCGTAATTGTGAGGAGTAGTTTCTAGCGAGATCACCATCCTGCCTAACCTTTGGTTGATCCCACCCGTGCCTTGATATCTCGATAGAGCCGTAGTTTTTGTCCTTCCTTCTTGCCTTGAGAGAGTTGAGGTTTGTCCTTGTTCCCCTGGGGTAAACATGTAATCAAAAATTTGTTCCTCAACGACGGTGAAATTGGCTCTTCCTAAGAGGTTTTGGGCCATTATCTTAAAAGAGTTCTGAGCTACGCTCCCAATGAGAAGTGAGTTGCCGGGTAAGCTCTCTTCCATAAATTTGAAAGAGTTCTGGGCTGGAGAGTTTGTGGGGGGCGTGGATTCGGCAGAAGGGGATGAACCGGCTTGTGACGGCTCGTTTTTCTTTGAACAAGACGACATTAGAGCCATGGACAGGATGCTTATGACTAATGCAGAAACTAGCTTCTTAAAGATATCAAAACTAAAGATATTGTGATGACTTGATAACAAGTAAATCCCCCAAAACCATTGATCCTGGCCGACACTTTCGCGTCCGAAATTTCTTTAAAGCAATCGGTGTTCCAGCCTGTTTCTAGCGTGAACAGATGCAGAACAATCAATCAGAGAGACAATTTTTGGTAAATTTTTCGGCCTTTTTGGGTAACGGGGCCCAAAAAAGGCATCACTCCAACTCACGGCAAGCACAGGACACCTTGGTATGTTTGTTGAATGGTGGTGTTTCGCTAAATTTGGGGGGAGATTTCATGCGACCTGAAGCATCACAAGTTGAAACAAAAAAGAGGCGAAACAACAGAATAGGTAAAGTCCAACTATGGAGCTTAGTGCTTCGATATGGGGTCAGCTCTTTAAAGCTTATCCTCTTAGGAACTGTTACTTTCTTGTTATCGACCGGAACCGCCTATGGAGCGGAGGTTTCACGTAATCTCTCTTCATTAAGATTTCCCTTAGTAGAAACCGAACGGTCTGTTGACGACATTTTAGAATCTTATCCAGTTTATTTGAAGTTTGTAATAGAAGTGGGTAAAGATACCGACCGAACTAGAACGTCTCAGCTTGTGAAAACTTTTGAATCATTAAAGAGGAAGACTCCAAAGGGGGCTGCACTTTTTCTCAAAGGCCTTAGAACTGAAATGATCCACAAAGTAGATTTGATGGGTTCGGACCCAAGAAGTTTGACAACCTCAAGTCCGGAGCTTCGTCGATGGGTCTCTAAATATTTAGCTGAGTGGGTTCGAGAAGCTGATGAACATCTTTTTAGAGCTTACAGTGCCTCTAAGCCTGAGCTAGCCCTGGCAGAGTAACTACTCACGAGATTTGAGTTCCGTATATTTTTTAGCGTTACCCTTTGATAATTTCACAGGGTAACGTTTGGCATTTTGCTTAAGTTTATCCATCATTGATTTTTCTAAATCGACTTCAAGTCGATCGGCAATTCTTAGGGTGTAGTATAAGATATCAGCAAGTTCATGACGAATCTGGGTTGCTTTTTTGGGGTCCTTCATGACATCGAAAGACTCTTCCGCGGTTAACCATTGAAAAATTTCAACTAGTTCACCAGCCTCTCCGACTAAGGCCATGCTTAAATTTTTGGGGGTATGGAAAATATCCCACTCTCTTTCTTTAACAAACTGACGTTGAAGTTTAAGAAGCTTATTGATGTCAAAGTTGTATTTTTGAGCCATAGCCCAATCTATGAATTGTTTTACGACTTGGCAATGACCGCTTGCTTGTTAAGATAAAGTTAATTAACGTCAAAAAACTTTGAAGGTTACTCTTTTACACAATGCTAAATTTCCGGTGACCGGTTATGGTGGAACCGAGAGATTAGTTGGGTGGTTGGCTAAAGGACTTTCCGAACTCGGTTTGGAAGTTGTTCTGGCCTGCGATCCTGCGAGCTCTTGTCCTTACGCTAGAGTTATTCCGTACGATGAGGAAAAAAACTTAGAGCTTGATAGCGATATTCTTCACTTTTTTAATACCCCCATTGAAATTCCCCAAAAGCCCCATTTGGTGACGATAGGTGGAAATGGAAAAGTCGGTGAAAACTATTCGATTAATACTGTTTTTGTTAGCCAAAACCATGCCTTTCGGCATGGGGCGAAGGCCTTCGTTTATAACGGTCTAGATCCGGATGAGTACTTGTTTGAAACTAAAAAATTACCGTACTTAACTTTTTTAGCAAAAGCCTCATGGGCTGTAAAAAATGTGAAAGGGGCTGTCCGAGTAGCTAGGGCGACTCAGCGGGAACTTTACATTATGGGGGGGAATCGATGGTTGCTAAATGGCCGGCGGGGAATCCACTGGGAAGGAATGGTCGATGGACAAGTAAAAGCCCAACGACTTTCCCAATCGGCAGGGCTCATCTTTCCGGTTCTTTGGAATGAGCCTTTTGGCATTGCGGTTATCGAAGCCTTAGTCAGTGGAACTCCCGTTATTTCGACCCCGTTTGGATCCTTGTCGGAATTGGTTCATCCCGAAGTCGGACGGATTTGTTTATCTTACTCAGAAATGGAAGAGGCAGTAGGGCAACTACAGAGCATTAAACCCGAACATTGCAGAGACTGGGCTTTGTCGAAGTTCCACTATCGAAAAATGGCCGAAAAGTATGTTGGTTATTATGAAAAGCTCCTCAAAGGAGAGACGCTAAACAAAATTCTCCCTATGGTTACTGCGCCGACAGGGCAGCTTTTGGAATTCTCTTGATTTTGACTAGTGAAGTTCTTGGATGGTTTCGGTCCAGGTTTGTCCTGAAAAAGTAAAATACTCGAGTTCAGACAATTCAAACATTTTAGTGGTTTCATTATAGACTTGGCATTTTGGAACTGGACCTGCATACAAATGAACACTGATCGCAGGTTTTCTAGAAGCGTTAACAATAGAATGAAGTCCTAAGCTATCATCGATATAAACGGGATTATCACCGGCTTTTAATGTTTGGGCACGTCCAGCTGGTTTTAATGTGTATTTTTTCCCTGGAATAATGGGTCCTATAGGTTCGTAATTTTTAAAGGTTAGGCTTCCTAACTCTAAAAGCATCCAGCAGCGTTGATCATTGTGGTCGTGAATAGCCGTTCTTTGTTCTGGAAGCCAAGTTAAAACCAGGAGTTCAAAAAACTCACTTTTAGCAATGAGATTTCTGCCGTAAGTCTCTTCCCTAAAGAAGGTATAGGGAAGAAATTCCTCATGATCTATTACGTGGCTTTTTAGGTATTTATCGACGATATCTGTTTTAAATGTCTCGGCTGTTTGTTGATTAAGAAAACCGAGAAATTCATTAAGTGACGTTGGCTTCATGAAGTAATAAAACGATAGCACAGTCCGCTTTAAAAAAACAATCCCGAGTTCTTCAAAGTTTAGAAGGGGTAACGCTATGTGCTATGGCCTTTCCCATTGAGTCCTTAAGTTGCTAAATCTCTAATTTTGGAATAGCTTGTCCTCAACTTAAACCCTTCAGCTTAAGGAGAATCCATGGCAGGTTTTACAAAAGAGCGTGGTTATAACAAACAACTTTTAGTCCTCCCTTTTGATCATAGAGCTTCTTTCCAAGAAAAGATGTTTGGAATCAAGGGCACACCCACTGCGGAACAAACCGAAGAGATAAGTTCTTATAAAGAGATAATCTATGAAGGTTTTGAAAAAGCAGTAAAGAGTGGGTTACCCCAAGATATCATGGGTGTTTTAGTGGATGAGCAATTTGGGGAGAAGGTAATAAAAAGAGCAAAAGCTGCCGGGTTTACTGTCTGTGTTTGTGTTGAGAAAAGCGGACAGGATGAATTTGATTTTGAATATCCAAATTACCAAGAGCATATCGAACGATTTCAGCCAGAAATAGTGAAAGTGCTAGTGAGATACAATCCTGAAGGGGACCGACAACTAAACGAAAGACAAGCTCAAAAATTAGCCGAGTTGTCTCGTTACTTGGATAAAGCCAATCGGAAATATATGTTTGAGTTATTGGTTCCGGCCACCCAAGAGCAACTAAATCGTTGCGGAGGAGATAAAGCCGCCTACGACTTGAACGTTCGTCCTAATTTAATGGTTAGAGCCATTCAAGAGCTTCAAAAGCATGGCGTGGAAGCTGATATTTGGAAGTTGGAAGGGCTTGATAAGCGTGAGGATTTCGAAAGAGTCTGTTCCTCAGCCCGAGCCGGCGGACGAACCCACGTGGGATGTATCGTTTTAGGTCGAGGTGAAAACGAAGCTAAGGTACGGGATTGGCTAAAAGTTGGGGCGAATGTCAAAGGGGTCATTGGATTTGCAGTTGGTCGAACCGTTTTTTGGGAGCCCCTGAAATTATATCGAGAGAAAAAATGTACCCGTGAAGAGGCTTCTCAAAGAATGGCTACAACTTATGGAAGCCTATGTAAGTTGTGGTTAGAAGAGAGAGCTTAAAGACCGATACTTTTTAAAAAGGCCTTATTACTGGGTTCTCTTTTTAGAAACCCGGTAATAAGGGCTAAAGGCTCTTGTTCTCCACCTGACTTTAAAATCCAGTCGGCATACTCGTTACCGACTTTCGGATTTAACAATCCTTCGGATTCAAATCTTGTGAACATGTCTTGAGCAAACACTTTAGACCACATGTATCCGTAATATCCCGAATCATAGCCGCCCATTAGATGTCCAAAACTAGATTGAGGTTGTGTTCCAGATTGGATGGGAATCAGCATAATTTCATTCATTCGTTGAGCGTAAATTTGACTAGAATTTACTTTGTCCGAAGTGTGGTAATCGAGATCAATAGTTCCGAAAGCCAGTTGTCGGAGAGTCTGAATGCCTACGTTGAGGAGTTTGGCTTGAATCATTTTTTCAATGAGTTCATCAGGGAGTTTTTGACTGGGATTTGAGTAATGGCCAGAAAGTTTCTGTAGGGTCTCCTTTTTCCAAACCCAGTTTTCTAACATTTGAGAAGGGGCCTCAACGAAATCTGTTTTTACATTGGTCCCTGAAAAAGTAGCGTATTTGGCCCGAGTCAATGTTTGGTGCATGATGTGCCCAAATTCATGAAAAAGAGTTTCAACTTCACTGTGAGGAAGTAATGAGGGGTTCTCCGGAGTTGGAGGGTTAAAATTGGCCACAATTGAGGATACCGGGAGCTCGTAGAGCCCATCTTCTTTTTCAAAACCACTAAGCAAAGTAAAAGCTGCTGCATGACCGTATTTTCCTGGCCGAGGAAAAAGATCCATATAAAAATAAGCCACCGTTTGTTTGTGTTTTTCAATTCGATATTTTTTTACTGAGGGGTGCCATATTTCAGTAGATATTTCCTCGATAAATTTAATATCAAAAAGGGTTTGATATATTTCAAACATTCCTTTTAAAACAACATCGATTGGAAAATACTCTTTGATTAACTGTGGATCGATATCATATTTGGTTTTTCTTATGATGTTTTCATAGTAACGCCAGTCCCAAGCAAAGATTTCTGATTCCTGAGGCCCCAGCTCTTTTCTTTTCTCTGTTAACATCTCATCGAGTTCAATTTTAGCTTTAGGTCTTAACTTTAAAACTAAATTAGCAAGAAACTCTTTGACCTGAGTTGGGGTTTTAGCCATTCGTCGCTCCAGCACATATTCTGCGTGATTAGCGTACCCCAATAGACGTGAAAGCTCGCTTCGAAGTTGAATGGCTTCTTCTAGGAGAGATCGGTTGGCATCTCCTCCACGGCTATTGAATAGAAATTCATATTTTTTTCTAACTTCTGTATTTTGCGCATTTTGCATGAAGGGATAGTAATGGGGATAAGACATGGTGAGCTTATATTTCCCCGTGGGGCTCTTTTCCAACGATTCGATATAGCTTTGAGGAAGTCCTTTGAGGTCTTCGAGAGACAATTCAAGGCTGGTTGTATCATTGACTAATATTGTGGCAAATTCCGATTCTATAGCTACCAGTCTTTTTTTCTTTTGAATAAAGATTTTACGGCTTTCTTCAGTGAGCTCTAACCCGTTTCGTTTAAATGAAATCAGGTATTCGTCAAAGAGTCTAAGTTCTTTTTCCTGAAGAACCCCTAATTGTTTTTCTGCTGCCTTAAATGCAGAAAACAGATCTTTTCGTGTGTAGATTTCTACAAAGAACTGTTGAACTTTATTTTCGCATTGGTCTGCCGCTTCTCTTACTTCTCCAGAAGATGAAACGTATTTCAAAAAGAGAATTGGGTTGAGTTGATTTCCAAATAGGCTTGTCGCCCTTTCAAGTGACAATGCGGTTGTTTCAAAGTTTGCCTCTTGAACTTTAATTTTTGCTATTTTGTCGATTTGATCTTTTAGCCTAGCTATTTCGGTATCACAGATTGATAAAATAGCTTCGGGGGAATAATCAAACTTTAATGAGGCGGTATGGCCTGATTTAAGATTTGATCCTGTTGCGAAAGCTGACATAAGAACTCCTATCCCGAAAAGGTATCGGATTTTCATCGATGGTTCCCTTTTAGATTCTAGTGCAAAGTTTCCAAGTAGCGTTCTACATCAATAGCTGCCTGACATCCGAAGGCTGCTGCAGTAATTGCCTGGCGATAGATTGTGTCTTGGACATCCCCGGCTGCAAAGACTCCCGGTCGACTTGTAACTGTGGTCGGTCGTTTAGGAAGAACGACATATCCCTTGGGATCCAATTCGACTTGTCCTTTTAAGAAGCTGGTATTGGGCTCGTGTCCAATGGCGACGAAGAACCCTTCACAAGGAACCTCCTGGATTGCACCGGTTTTGATATTTTTCAAACGAGCCCCTGTCACAGCATCCTCTCCTAATACCTCCAACACTTCCGTGTCCCAAATGAAATTAATTTTAGGATTTTTTAAGGCCCGTTCTTGCATGATTTTTGAGGCTCTTAAATTGTCTTTTCGGTGAACCACTGTGACTTGAGAGGCAAAGCGAGTTAGGAAGGTAGCCTCTTCCATGGCAGAATCTCCCCCTCCGACAACGATCAGTCTTGCTCCTTTAAAGAACGCCCCATCGCAGGTAGCACAACTTGATACCCCTTTACCTAAAAGACGACTTTCTGACTCTAAACCTAACCATTTGGTTGCAGCCCCGGTTGCAATAATCACAGCCTTGGCCTGAATCTCTTCATTTTCAATATAGACTTTGAGCGGAAATGAGGAAAAATCGACGCGAGTTGCATTTTTTGAGATAAAGCGGGTTCCAAATCTCTCGGCTTGTTTTCTAAAGTTGGCCATAAGCTCGGGGCCCATCATCCCTTCAGGAAAACCCGGAAAGTTTTCAACATCGCTTGTGAGCATCAAAAGTCCGCCAGACTGGTAACCTTCAATACAAAGAGGAGATATATTGGCTCTGGCCGCATAAATTCCGGCTGTGTAACCTGCAGGACCCGATCCGATTATTACCAAGTTTTCGATTGCCATAGAGATTCTCCTTCTTCGATGGTTAAATTCATCGTAATGAGGAAATGATAGGAATTCAACCAGGAGTCGAGGATAAAATGTCTTTAAGCGAGGATTCTAAGGGGCGAAAGTGGGTGTTTGGAATTAATTGACCCAATTTTTTTGTGTCGACCTTAAGACCCTTGAAGGGGTTGGGATGATTTTCTTTGCTAACGATTTTTACTTTCAGCTGTTCTATCTCTAAGGCCTTCTCAATTAACTCTTTTACCTGCGTCTGTTGGTCGGTAGCCACATTAAAAATTTCGAACCGTGAAGGCAGATTTACTTCAAATAATCGCGGAAAGAGTTGAGTGGCATCTCTCACATCGGTAAATTGACGGGAGCTATCCACCGGGCCTACTTCCAAAGTTGTTTCGGAGGTTTGTTTTAGCTTTTTGATTTTATGGCATATGTCGGATGTGACAAAACCTGGGGGTTGTTTGGGGCCAATGCAACTGTAAAGGCGTGCGACTATGCCTCGAAGTTGTGGGTTTCTTAAAGTAAAAGTTTTTAAAGTTTCTTCAGCTAGAAGCTTTGTGAATCCGTACGGTCCTTCCGGTTTCAATTCAGAGCGCTCGTTGACCGTTTCTAATTGGTTTCCATAAACGTGAACTGAACTGGCTAAGAAAAAATCACAAGAAGTTTTTAATTTTACAACAGCATCCAAAAGAATTTGGGTCGAGAGGGTATTTTGAAAAAAATACTCTTTGAAAGTAATTTTGTCGGAGACTTTTGCAATCCCAGCCAGATGGTAAATCCTTTGAGGTTTAATTCGTTGAACCATTTCGTGGACTTGGGCTTCTTGAGTGAGGTCCACAAGTTCCTGGCAGTTTAACTCTACCGAAGGATTGAGGGCGCAGCTATGGATAGTAGAGTTCGGCTCAGCTCTTTTTAAGTGAACGACCAAGTAGCGACCTAAAAAGCCAGTGGCTCCTGTAACTAATGTAACCATAGAATCGCAAATATAGCTTATTCAACCTAAGGTTACAAAGTGGTAACTGGTGCATGTTAAGGTGTGATTCACGGAGTCAAGAACGTGACTTTTTTTGAGGGGGAGAGTAGGCTTGAACCAAACGATAAGCGGAGAAGTGGTTTATGAAGTTACTAGTAGCAGGGGGATGCGGTTTTATTGGCTCCCATTTCATTGAATATTTTCTTAAAACTTACCCAAAAGCGCACATCACTAATTTGGATTGCTTAACCTATGCCGCACATCCTGATATGCCGGCGCATTTGGCTCGATTAGATCCCAATCGTTATTGCTTTGTTCCTAAAGACATTAGCGATCCCATGCTGAAATCCTGGGTAAAAGAATTTAAGTTTGATGCTATTGTTAATTTTGCAGCTGAGACTCATGTCGACAGAAGTATTCTTGATCCCGATTCTTTCGTTCGGACTAATGTCATGGGGGTTCAAAACCTTCTTGCAGTGGCTCGGGAAGGGGGAAATATTCGATTTGTTCATGTTTCTACCGATGAAGTTTATGGATCTTTAAAACCTACCGATGCTCCGAGTGTTGAGGCCTCTGCCTTGGATCCTAACTCACCCTATGCGGCCTCCAAAGCTGCTGCGGACCTTATAGCTTTAGCTAGCTCTAGAACGTATAAACAACCAGTGCTTATCACCCGATGTACTAATAATTATGGACCTTATCAGTTTCCTGAAAAGTTATTGCCGCTTTTAATTGCAAATGCTCTTGAGAATAAATCTGTCCCTGTTTATGGGGACGGCCTTCAAGTCAGGGATTGGATTTATGTGGTAGACCATTGTCGGGGAATAGATGCCGTCTTGCAAAAAGGTAAGTCGGGTGAAGTTTACAACATCAGCGCTTGCGGAGAAGCACCCAATATTACCGTTATCAAAAAAGTATTAGATCTTCTGGGTAAGCCTCATTCGCTGATTTCATTTGTCGGAGACAGGCCGGCCCATGATAGACGCTACGGTCTTGATTCCACAAAAATACGAACTGAGCTGGGATGGAAACCTTTGGTGTCTTTTGAAGAGGGGCTGAAAACAACAGTCGATTGGTATCTTCAAAATGTCGAGTGGTGGAAAAAGGTTCGAGGAAGTGATTATCAAAAGTATTACCAAGCTAATTATGATCAGAAATTTGTCGTAAAAAACGCTAACAAGTCTGAGGTGAATTCATGAAAGGTGTTATTTTGGCTGGGGGAACCGGCTCTAGACTTTTTCCACTGACTAAAGTCACGAATAAGCATTTGTTGCCGGTAGGCAAAAAACCGATGATTCTCCATCCAGTTGAAAAGTTGATTCAAGCTGGAATCAAGGAAATTATCGTCGTAACCGGCGTAGAGCATATGGGAGATGTGGTAACTTTATTAGGGTCAGGGAAAGATTATGGTTGTGAATTTAGCTACAAAGTTCAAGATCAGGCGGGCGGTATCGCACAAGCTTTGGATTTGACTGAAAGTTTTTGTCGAGGGTCCAAGATTTGTGTGATTCTTGGAGATAATATTTTTGAAGATGGGTTAGATAAATTTGCCCAGTCTTTTCACGAACAGGGAAAAGGAGCTAAGGTTTTGCTCAAAGAGGTGAGCGACCCTCATAGATTCGGAGTCGCAGAGCTTAAAGGCAATCAGATTGTGAGTATTGAAGAAAAGCCTAAGAAGCCTAAAAGTTCTTTTGCTGTAACCGGGATCTATTTTTATGATGCCCAGGTTTTTGATGTTATTAAAACTCTTAAACCTAGCGGTCGGGGAGAGCTTGAAATTACGGATGTGAATAATTTCTATATTCGTCAGGGCACAATGACCTGTGACATGTTTCAAGGCCATTGGACCGATGCAGGGACCTTTGAGTCTTTATACCTAGCTAATCAGTTAATGAAAACTTTCTAGTTTTAAGATGACTGTTAAGTGTCTTTCAGCTCCGATTTTGGTAACGGGTTCTCGCGGTATGTTGGGGCGCGAGCTTGTCGAGGCTTTTTGTACTAGATGGGGAGCTAAAAGTGTCATTGGCCTTGATTCTTCAGGTCTTGATATTACGCAACCCTTAAAAGTTTTAGAGTGTTTTAAAAATCAGTCGATATCTTTTTTGGTTAATTGTGCGGCTTATACGGATGTGGATAAAGCAGAAACGGAACGGGAGAGGGCTTTAGCAGTTAATGCCGTGGGGCCTAAAGTTCTTTCCAATGTCGCTAGTTCGTTTGGGGTTCCGATCATTCATTTTTCGACCGATTATGTTTTTAGTGGAAGTAAGGTAGAGCCTTTAACTGAAGAGGATATTCCTTCTCCCCCGAAACCTAATTATTATGGTGAAACTAAACTGTTAGGGGAACGGGCTGTGCTTGAACAGAGTTCAAATATCGTTCTAAGAGTTCAGTGGTTATACGGTAAAAGCAAAGAAAGATTCTCTCACTTAAAGGACAGGTCGGAATTTTATCCCTTTGATGACCAGTGGGGAGCCCCTACTTGGTGTCGAGATGTGAGTCAGGTGGTTTGTGATTTAATCGAAAAGAAGGCCAAGGGGTTGTTTCATTTTGCTTATGATGATTTTGCGACCTGGTATGATGTTTATCAATTTGTTTGCAATGAAATGGGATATTCTACTCAATTAATTCCTAAAAAAATTGCCGAACTTAATCTCCCGGCTAAACGGCCTCGGTATGGAATGATGTCTAACAAAAAGTTGTTGAGGGAATTGGGGCGAGAAAGCATGGGAAGTTGGAAAATAGCTCTTCGTGAGTTTTTAAGGACACTCTGATATGGCAAATTCATCCAATTTGACAACTGATGTTGTTGTGATTGGGGCCGGAGTAGTTGGGCTGGCCGTAGCCAATCAGTTAAGCGAGCGATGTCGAGTCGTTATTATCGAGAAAAATCTTAAATTTGGTCAGGAAGCATCGTCGAGAAATAGTGAAGTTATTCACAGTGGTATTTATTACCCGATTGATTCTAGTAAAACAAAATTATGTCTTAGGGGGCGAGAACTAGCTTACGACTTTTGCAGTCGTAATAAAGTTCCTCACGTAAAGTGCGGAAAGTATGTGGTAGCGATTCATGCAGAAGAGGAAAACTACCTTCTTAACTTGAGAGAACATGCTAAGGGTGTGGGAGTAGATTGCAAATGGATTTCCTCGAGCGAGTTGAATTTGAGAGAGCCCTTGATTAGGGCTCAAGCAGCTTTGTTTTTCCCGGAATCAGGGATTTTAGATTCTCATCAGTTAATGTCACGGCTTGAAGATCATTTAATTAAGCAAGAAGCTATTATTGCTTATGGTCATAAAGTGATTGACGGAGAATTTATGGGAGATGGATGGTCTTTGAAGTATTTAACTACCGATGGTCGGATTGAGGAGCTTAATTGTAAGTTTGTTGTAAATTGTGGTGGATTCGGTAGTGCCGGGCTCTATAACCTGTTATTAGGGGGAGAGAGGTTTGAACACCGGATTTGTTGTGGTCGTTATTTCAATTTAAATTCAAAATATCAAAATAAGTTTTCAAGTTTGGTCTATCCGGTTCCTAACGTAGATGGTTTGGGGATTCACGTGACCAGAGACCTAGACGGGATGGTTCGTTTGGGACCAGATGTTGAGTGGTCGAATTTTTCTGGTTATCAAAACATCGAAAAAGCCCTTCAAGTGGATTGGGATAGTTTGCAGTTGAAGTTTTTTGATTTCGTTAAAGAATATGTTCCGTCTCTTATTGTCGAGGACCTGAGTCCTGGATTTGTTGGAGTACGACCGAAGTTGTTCGACTCGGGCCGGGCCCAAAAGGATTTTGTGATTGAAAAGAGTAAGAATTCTTTTCACCTTCTGGGGATAGAGTCGCCGGGACTGACGGCTTCGTTGGCGATTGCTGAAGAAATTGTGAAGTTTCTTTCGTAAACTTCTAAAGGTTTAAAATTCGATAATATTTTGCTTTTTTAGATTGTGAGGATTTGAACATAAACAATTCACAATTGAGAGATTGTAGATTTTATTGACGGGCCTATACTTAAGAGAGACTAGGGTGGTCTGTTTATGAAATTAGTTCAGTTCAGATTGAGATTTCCGATTTATTTCTTCTCAGTTTTTTTATTGAGTCAGTGTGGCAAGTTGGATACTCCGATTAGTTCAGGAGGGGCAAGTATTCCTGGAAATCCGGTAGAGTCTACTGTTTTTTCAGTGAGTGTGGGAACGATTTGGGAGACTGATACTACCAACACAGCGGAAAATCATGGTGAATGTAGTGTTACTTCTTCTTCGACGACTTGTTCTATTTCAGTCCCTGAAGCGAAACTCTACTATGGAAAATTGCAAATTAAGGCCACAGTTAATGATAAAGCAAAATGTGCCTTATTTACTTTTTTCCCTTATTATTATCA
>VGSE01000030.1 GCA_016875135.1 Deltaproteobacteria bacterium | reverse complement strand
TCGCCCGAAATTGTCGACTAAGCTTACTGATATATTCCATATCGTTAGCTTTTTCTTCGTCCTTTTCTAAATAAATAGGCTCCATAAACTTAATGTGCCACCTAACCGGAAGGGGAATTACATTAAGAGGAACGGGGATAATAATACCCAAAAGATCCTTCGCCCACCTAATTTGGGAGAGAGTAATATTTGTCTCTTCAGCCCCAATGACAGCTACTGGAACAATCGGGGCACCTGTTTGTAATGCCAGTCGAATAAATCCTCTTCGAAATCGCCTAAGACGATATCGGTATTTAGTGGGTTTAAAGTTCCCCTCTTCTCCCTCAGGAAAAAGAATTAATCCTTGTTTTTTTTTTAAAATCTTCAGCCCATTATCCAACGTGGCCGGAATAAGTCCCAATCGCTTTGCATGAACTGATATCTCAGGTCTTAGAAACCAAATTTTATGGGCAATAATTCTCGGAACCCGTTTTGTTTTGAGATAAATCTGATGGCCAATCATCAAAGCATCAAACCCCATGAAACCGCTGTGATTGGCAATAAAAATAACCGGGCCTTTCACAGGCACATTTTCAAAACCCTCACTCTGAACCCTTAAATATTTGGTGAATATCTCAAGTAGAAAATGGGGTAGAACTTTATAAGCAATGTCTTCTTTCGAAAGGCCAGTTGATTTTAAAGCTTTTTTTACAGTTTTCCGGAAAAATAATTTCATAGGTGTGTTTGTATCAATCAAAAAAGACAAGATATGAGAATTAACCAGACTTGCGGATTAAATTATTTCTCCGGAGATTGATCAATGATTCGTAGATTTCCAAATCGGTTAATAGATTGAGATCTAAAATAGTTGAGACAGAGCCAAATTCAGCTACGCTTGAGAGAGTCAAAAAGTCTGCCACTTCCAATGCCAGTTCTTGGGAAATGGCTCCTGGAGAGATCTCAAGCCTGTAGTTTCTAGGTGGAATTTCCTTTCTAATTTTCTCAAACCTCTCTTTGATGCGCTCACCCGTCTTTATTATTTGAGTGATCTCAAGATCGGTATTTTTATTGGCCGTAATCTCCTTGGGATCTTTTCGATTAAAAAGCAGTCTGGGATTATCCCACAAAAACATGCGTAAAATTGCCTTAATACCTTCAGTTCCGCCTGCTACCGCCTCCACAACCCTTCCATGCAAAAACTCAATTTTTCCCTCTTCTTCCGACAACTGACCTTTGACCCATAATGTTCCGGTTCTGGAAAGTTCATTCACCATCAGAATCGATTCCCCTAGGGTTTGTGTCTTATGAAAAAAAGGATCATTCGTCTGATTAGAGTGATTGAGATTTAAATGATTGAGCTCATTATTAAGGCCATAGCTTTCAAGACGCTTCACCGCAGTTCTAAGCTCCTCTACCATGGGGATATCTGGGAACTCTGCTTCAGTCTGTAATAAAATGCCCTTCATCGATCTTAAGATCTGCTGAAACTGGGCATCGGAATCTACCAAACTAGAGAGTTTTTTAATTGTTTCAATAATCCAACTTTCATTCTTGGTGCTTGATTCGATGACACAATAGACTCTCTTTTCAAGAGCAATCATCAAATCCTGTTTTGACAAACTTTTACCCAACATAACGAGATAAATCGGCTTTCCACACTGACACAGTTTCTCAAGAGTTTTTTTACTCTCCACATTGTTTTCTAAAAAAACAACAAAGGGTTTTGCATTCGGTACTGTTTCTTGACAGAAATGGTCTACGCTCAACTCGAGACGGATAGTAACTAAACTTTGTTCTTCAAGAGAATTCAAAACTTGTTTAGCCCAAGGTGAAAAATCGCCCATGGCTACAACTTGTAAAAGTGGAACTTTCATAGATGAGTCCTTGATTAGAAAAGTCGAATTCGAGGGTGTAACGTAGTTTTATTTTATCACGAAAGGGAGCGAAATTTTGACTTGTAGCAATGAACCCATTTCACCAAAGCAATCAGGACTTAATGCAATGGGTTACTGGTATCGAGAGAGAAAAAGCTCCATTAAGGCACGGTGTTTCTTTAGAAGCCCTATTGAAAACTTGGCATGGTTTGGAAAATACCCATTACCAACCAACAACTGGCTGCTGGAAGCAACCCCTTCAGCTCCCAGAGCCACCTTGGTAAATGAAGTCGCCATACTAAAAAATAGAACCTTCCCTTTAGAATTGCAGGCTAAAACCGAACCCATCTCAGTATTGGGTACCGAAGCTACATTAACGACGAGATCGGCCATTTTTCCTTTCGTGATTTTCTCCACTTCAGAAAAGACAGCGATAGGATGGGTCGCATCAACTTCAGCCACTACATCACAGAGTTTAAGATTTCTTAAGGCATCAGCCGATTTGGGGCTTGGTTCAATCGCTATCACCTTGCCCATTTTTCCCACTTTTCTGCGCGCGGCAAGACAAGACAAAAGTCCTGCTTTACCCCCACCGCCTACGACGACCACCGTTGTTCCGGCCTTGGCTAAATTGTCCACTGTAGCTGGGGCTCCTGCGACATCAAAGACAGCCATCGATAGCGCCTCCGGAAGATCTGAAGGCAACACTCCTGCGATAGATTGCTCAAACAATATGGCATAGCCATCCACATCCACTTGATGAGTCTTCATATTGATATTTTTAATTTGTGAAATATGCAGTGGAGTTAATGTCAGGGAAACCAAACTAGCGACCCTATCCCCTTTTTTTAACTTTAAAGGACCTTGGTAAGTGCTTCCAACCTGCTCCACTTCCCCAATTAACATTCCACCACTACCGGTGACTCTATTGTGCTGTTTGCCCCGAATTGCTGTGTTTTTTAAAATAATCTCGCCGATTTGTTTAGGATTTTTTCCAGTCTCTTCTTCCATTTGAACAAAGCTAGCGGCATCGATATTAAGCTTTTCAACTTTTAAAAGAATCTCATTGGAATAGATGGGCAAACTATTGTCGATTTTTTCAGCTGCTTGAGGCAAAACGACCTCGGCATCAAGAACTCTATGAATCCCGAACGGATGTCCGTTCTCTGTCCTCTCAGTTTTTTCCATACAGCCGTTCTTCAGCCAATTCATCGGCAACTTCAAAGGTGGGTCGATTGCTAGTTCTAGACCGTTCAAAGACTTCTTTCATCGTGCGGTAAATTTCATCCGTTTTCTTAAGAGCTTTATTTTCATCATAGCCCTGAGATTCAACAAAAATATTGATGATAC
The DNA here is from genome assembly GCA_016875135.1 of Deltaproteobacteria bacterium. Taxonomy (GTDB): domain Bacteria; phylum Bdellovibrionota; class FAC87; order UBA2466; family UBA2466; genus UBA2466. The sequence goes on along the minus strand of VGSE01000030.1, from coordinate 16,760 downwards.
CACCCGAATTCACAGCGTAATCTGGAGCATATAAAATCCCTAGCTCATGAATTCGGAATCCCTAGCTCATGAATTCGGTTGCCATCTTGAGGAGTTTCTAGCTGATTGTTTGCAGCTCCAACAATGGCCTTAACTTTTAATCTCGGAATCGTCGTTTGATTTAAAACAGCTCCCCGGGCACAAGGAGAAAAAATGTCGACATCAAGATCGTAAACCTCCTCCAGACTAACGACTTTAGCTCCCAATTCTTTTTGAGCCTTGTCTAAAACTTTATTGTCTGTGTCGGTCACCCAAATCTCGCCTCCGGCCTTTTTTATATGCGAAGCCAAAGCATAACCCACATGCCCAATACCTTGAATTGCAACTTTAAGACCGTTAATTTTTCTAGATCCCTCTAAAAATTCAACAGTGGCTTCTAAGGCTCTAAAAACACCTAAAGCTGTCACAGGAGAAGGATCTCCACTCGTTCCCTTCTCTCCCTCCACACCTAAAACATGGCGTGTTCTTTCTTTCACAAGAGCCAGATCAGGGCTGCCAATATTCATATCTTTTGCAGCGATATATTTACCTTTAAAAGTTTCTACAAAATCACCAAAGGCATGAAAGAGTTCATTCGATTTCTGTTTGGGATCGGCGAGAATGACACTCTTGCCTCCCCCAAAATTTATTCCGGCCAATGCCGACTTATAAGACATCCCCTTAGCCAATCTTAGAACATCATAAAGAGCTTCATTCTGTGACGCGTAGGGTAACAATCTAATCCCGCCACAAGCCGGTCCTAAATGAGTATTATGGATTGCAATAATCGCTGATAAACGAGCCGAAGGGTCTTCAGCAAAAACGACCCGCTCAAACCCTTCTTGTTTTATCTCTTTTATATTTAATGCCATAGAGCCTTAGTGGTACCACCATTTTTTTTTAGCGACTACCTGAAAATAATCTTTGACAGGTCTTTTTAGAAAAAAAGTCCTATCTAAATCCTTTGACCTGAACAGCTCAATTAGATAAAAAATGGATTCTGAAATATGACAAATTCCAAATTCATCGCAATCGCAGGTAATATCGGTTCAGGAAAAACAACCCTCACTCGAATGTTGTCTAAGCATTACTCTTGGGAACCTCATTTCGAAGTTGTGGCCAACAATCCTTATCTCTCCGATTTTTATGGGGACATGAATCGCTGGTCGTTACAACTTCAAGTGTTTTTCCTGTCAAAAAGATTTCAAGCTCATCAAATGATCGTTAAATCTCAGGTTTCGGCTATTCAAGACAGATCTATCTATGAAGATGCTCATATCTTTGCAAGGGCTCTAAAAGAGGGCGGGCAAATGGATGAACGAGATTATGAGAACTACTTCGAGTTATATTCCACGATGACTCAGTTTCTCAACCCTCCCGATCTTGTCGTGTACGTCAAAAGATCGGTCCCTTGTCTCAAAGAAAGAATTAAAGAGCGCGGGAGAACTTTCGAACAAAATATTCCTGAAGATTATCTTCAGTTGCTGGAACATTGTTATGAAGATTGGATCTCTGAATACCAGCTTGGAAAGGTTCTTGTAGTTAACGCAGATTCTCTAGATTTTAAAAACAATCCAAAGGATTTTGACTATATTTGTCACAAAATTGACTCTGCGTTGAAAGAATCTACTAGAGTTAACCTCTGTTAACGCCAAGCTCCTAGACTTCAAACACCACAAACTAAGACAACTTTTGCCCCTCAAAGGCACTGACGTTGAGCCTTTTTCAAATTAAGGGTATCATTAACTACAGACTGTCTAGGTCTCAAATGCACTGAAGAGTTTTCCATGATAACAAACAAAGCCATCACTAAACCGATATGGGTAAGTCCAAACCCTTCTGTTCAGCCAGAGGGACTCGAACTCAGCTCGCAAAGTCTCTCGATTGTCGTTCCTGTTTATCGGGGGGAGAAAACCTTAGAACGTTTAGTCCATGAGGTCACACTTCTTAAAACCTCTGAACTTAATCATCCCTCTCTCAACGTCCTCGAAATTATTTTAGTTTGGGATGGAGCCGTTGATAATTCCGCCACCATCATGAAAGCTCTAGCCGAAAAAAATCCACTTGTGAAAACCGTATGGCTCTCGAGAAATTTTGGGCAGCATGCTGCGACCCTGGCTGGGGTGGCAAGATCTCGAGGGGATTGGATTATTACTTTAGATGAAGATGGGCTTCATTCACCCGAAGATATTAGAGCGTTATTAAAAACAGCCTTTCAAGGAAACCATCACCTGGTTTACGGAATTTCAAAAAATGCCCCACCTCATACTCCTATTCGGAACACAACGAGCAAATTAGCTCATTGGTTTTTCAAATCTGTTTTGAGTAATGAAGATCGAGGAGATTTCTCAAGTTTTCGACTCATTCGCGGGGATGTCGGTCGTAGCTTGTCGGCCTACTGCGGAGCCGGAGTCTACCTTGATGTCGCTCTCCAGTGGGTCACCCTCTCCGCGGGGACTTGTTCAATTCATTTAAGAAATGAGTGGCGCCCGTCTCAGAGTTACAGTCCTTATCGCCTATTAAGCCATTTTAGAAGGCTCGTTCTATCCTCACCAGGAACGCCACTTCGAGCCATCTCTTTGATGGGTTTTTTTACGATTTTCTTAAGTCTATCTCTTACAAGCTATGCACTCTATCAAAAACTAACCGGAAATGTCCCGGTTCAGGGGTGGACCTCTTTGTTTATTCTGATTTCGTTTCTTTTTGGGGTTTTAATGATCTCGATAGGAATCTTGGCCGAATATATTGGATTGATCCTCTCAATCTCAATGGGTAAGCCGCTTTATTTAGTTCAATCAAAAGCCCCGACATCGACTGCAACCTAACTTTAATAACTGGAGCGACAAACAGCAATGATCGAAGATGCAAGACTTTATCATCGTTTTCCCATTAGTAACCCAAGACTATTTTTAGCCTCTCACGGAAACAAACTTTTGGGGTCTGTCCAAGAAATCTCTTATGGGGGAGTTAGCCTTTCACCAAATCAAGAAAAACGAAATCCGAGAAAAGAATCAGAAAAGCAAATTTCGGCTATATCGAAAGTGACACTTCAATTAAGCTTTCTCGATCGAGCGATTACGTGTCAGGTTGAAGAACGATATCAATCAAATGAAAAAATTGGTTATCGATTCGAACATGAACACACAGAAGTCCTTTCATTTCTAAAAGAGATCATTCCCTGGATTCGTGCTGGATCGGCTCTTGGGCACTTACAAAAACTAGAAAGAAATGGTTTTGAAGGAGAATTACCCGAATATTTAAGCTTTGAAGGGCCCATTCCCATTGAAGTTGATTGGAATGGTCTGGACTCGCAAAAGATTCCGAATTTTTCCATCACTTTCAAACAAGACAAAGTCATCTATCAGTTAAGAAAAGAAAAAGAGGAACTCATAACCAAGCACAATGTTTGGCCGGGAGCTGAGAGCGGAGATCTTACGGCGACTCTCAAACTGGATGAAATGATCTGTCGAACCGGTCTGGCCATTTTGGTTGGTTTATCTAACGAGTCGGAAGACCCCATTTTTTCGGAGGTTATCGACAAAGTCATAGATCTCTACCACAAAGCCAAATCCCAAAATATCCGTTGGACCCAACGAAAAACAGGTTAATACCTGGCCCTCTTGATTAGGCCTTTATGTGGATTTAATTATCTTTGTCCCCGTTCACAGCAAAAAGATTAAAATCATCCATCATTTTTGCCAGGGATTGATAGGTTTGCTTCTTATCTTTTGTCGCCCAACGATCAATTGCCCGAATCAAGGCCAAATTGGCGGTTTGGGTGTCGTCAAAAAGAGTTTCAAGTCCATTGGTCAAAATATCCAGATATTTTGTCGGTTGTTTTCGATCCTTGAGCTTGTGAAAAGATAGATTATAAAAAGAATAAGAAGAGCAACTATTTAAAAACAATATCTGATAATCTCTGGGATGGTGTTTAATTTTAAACCCCTCATTTTGCTCGATCGAGTCGATATCCAAGTGAGTGCCAAGCCCGGAATGACCATCGTATACAACCACCGAAGAATTTTCTAAAGCATCTTTAAAGACATAATGAAAGGGTCTTGAGGGTTCTGATATTCCAGAGGGGCCGAAAAACAAAACAACTTCAATACGTCCCTGGGGTGTTTCCTTTGATAGTTTTTCTATAGTAAATCCTCGGAAACGATGGCCCCCAAGAATTTTTGCTTTTTCATCTTGAGACATTTCAGTGGTTTCAAAGCCCATTTCTTGAAGCCCTTTTTTAAACCCTCGATAACCCAAGGCCCCGAAATCTCTTCCTCGCAATGCATTTCGACTGTAGGCTGGATCATCCATTCCAAACATGGCGGAGACTCGAATCACTCCGTCGGAATTGACTAACTTTTCATAGTGCGGATAGGAGCGCTCAACACTCTTAATACGTTGTATCTGCGCCTTAACAATATCGTAGTGAAATCCTTCTTTAAGACCTGAACCCCGCTTCGTCGGATTCCAAAAATACCAGTAATCTTCAAAAGACTGATAAAAATCGTCAGTTGCTTTATTGATCCCTTTGTCATTTACGGCCGGATCGTAGATCCCCTCCTTAGTAGGGATTCTCGGTAAGGGGAAAGTATTAGTCGTTCTAGGCCCTTTCTGCAACAGAACAGTCCCTTCATAATCGTAATGAACCCGAGTCATTTGATGATCGAGGGCTTGAGTCCCTAAAACTCTTATCCTTTTATCACCTCGGGGAACTCCCTTATAATCATCGTGGGCCATAGCTCCATGGAGATAATCAAGTTGAGCTTCGATCATAGCCCTTTCTTCCGATTTGCTTGGATTAGGAGTAGGAATATCCACGAAGTGAGAAAACTTCATCAAGACTTCCGTGCAGTTCTTTCCGGTTTCACACAGCGCGAGACTAGAAGTTAAAAACACGAGCAACCAAAGACTGAAATTGCGCCTCAACATGGTGCCTCAAGATAACAGTATTCTCGCCAGAAAATCTACAGAAACAAGCTGAATACGAGGGACTCAGTTTGCTTTTTCTCCCTTTTTTTGACTACCCCCCTTTTTTTCGATAGAGCATAAGCCAATGAAAAGCCGAATGCCTATTTTCTTACTCGTCTTACTTTTGATCCTGTGTTGGGGCATTTCCTGGAAGCCAGGCGGGGATTTAGGGGTCTACTATAAAGCATCCGAATGGCTACAAAAGGGGTGGATAACTCGTCTTTATTCTGAAAATGCTGAAATTGGAAACTTTTTCTATGGCCCCTTCGGACTCGCTGTTTTAAAACCCCTATCGCTCTTATCGTTTCATCAAGCGAATCTGCTCTGGCTAACTCTTCAAACTTTCTCTTACTTAATTTTTTGGTCTTTTCTAGCAAAGTTTTTTCCTGAGATTTTTGATCCCAAAAGACTCTCTCTTTTTTTACTGACTTGGATAGTCTCGATCAAACCTATTCATGCAAGCTTTCAATCTCATAATGTTCAGCTCATGTTTGCCGCTATTTTAATTTTTTCCGAGTGGAAAACTCACTCTGAGAAGCGAAGAAACCAGGTGCTCTCCGGAATACTGGTGTCTTTAATCGCCAGTATCAAGATCTATCCCGCTTTTATTGTTCTTTATTACCTACTTCGCAAATCCAATTTCGTACGGCTCGGGCTGTTTTTGGGTGGCCTGTTATCATTAATCGTCCCAATATTGGTTTTTGGATTCGAAACTGGTCTCTCTTTACCAAAACAATTCGTTCAAAACGCGCTTCATTATCATCACGTCTACGATCTTTCTAAAGATGTCGTCTCTCTCTCTCTCCCCTCTCTTCTCACAACTTGGTTACCTTTAAGTTGGATCTCAGCGGGATGGGTTTCTCTCATAGTCGGCCTAGTGGCTGTTCTCTACTTTTCTTGGACGTTTAAAACTCGGCATCTGATTAGCCCGCAATTAGAACGCTACAGTTGGGCCCTGAGTTGGGGTGCAATGGCGATGCTTAACTCTACTACCCGCCCCGATTATTTCATCTTTTTTGTCCCGGCTTTCACTGCGATTCCACTTACTCTCAAAAAAAACTTTCGACCCGTTCTTTATCGAGTGGGGCTTTTCGTTTCTTTGGCGCTCATTGCCTTTATTACCGAATGGACCTTGGGAAGTCGGGAGCTCACCCACCAATTGGAAAGTCTCCGCATTCCGGTGATAGGAATTCTTTTGCTTTGCTTCATGCAATTTTCCACTTTGCATACTATGCTTAAAGAATGAAATATAGCCTTCTCGCAATTAGAAATTCGATAGACTTTTTTTTAAGAAATAATCTTAAAATTTCGCGCGATGTTTCCCGTGATAGCCAAATTCCGGAACGAGATAAAAAAATCCAGAAAGAATTTGAAGAGTTCTTCAATCTTCTTCCATGGAAAGATATTTTAAAAAAGCTTCCTTCTCCTCTGCTTACTGTAACCGATATTGGAGCTAGAAATTTTGTCTTTGGACCGGTGATAGATCGCTGTTTGGAAAGACACGGTCGACAAGCCAAGATCCATGGAATTGAAATCGATGCACATCGTCTACTTTGGGGATTTCACTCAAGAGCGGATTTCGGTGAATTCTACGCAAAAAAAATGAGATCAGGATTTTTTCACGGGATGGACTTTTTGGATTGGAAAACCCCCACCGATCTTGCCTTACTACTTAACCCTTTTGTGTCAAAGGAACCTCTTCTTTCCTGGGGGCTCCCGCTTTCAAAATTACAGCCGGACCGTTTATTCAAGCACGCCCTGGCCACTTTAAGACCGCGAAAGGGTATTCTTATTTTGTCTTGCCCCTCTCCGGAAGAGCTTGAAATTGCAAAAAAACTGGCAAAAAATGCTGGTTTTATTGAAGGATCCCAAATTTTTTGGAATCCCTCAAAAAATTCGGTCCAACAGAAACCTAGATATGGCATTGTTTACCATTCTGATTTATCTTCTTATCCAATATGACAAATGAACAATACATGAAAATGGCAATTGAAAAAACCAAAGAGGGAATCTCTTCGGGACAAACACCCTTCGGTGCTGTGATTGTCAAAGATGGAAAGGTAGTTGCTTGCGCACACAATCGAGTTTGGAAAACTTGTGACCCTACCGCCCATGCAGAAGTTAATGCCATTAGGGAAGCAGCTAAAGAGTTAAATACCATCGATCTGAGTGGCTCAGTCATGTTCACCACCTGTGAGCCCTGTCCTATGTGTCTCTCAGCTATTCACTGGGCCAAAATTGACAAGGTTCATTTCGGTGCCACTATTGCTGATGCCGCGAACGCGGGATTTAAAGAACTGGAATTTTCAGCCAAAGAGCTAGCCAAAAGGGGTAAAAGCCCTTTAAAAGTCGAAGATGGACTCTGCCGCGAAGAGTGCGTGGCTCTCTTTTCGATTTGGAAAAACGCTGGTCGAAGCCAATCCTATTAAATTAAAAAGGCCCTACTCGAAAGTAGAGCCTTTTATACCCGTTGAACCTCTTATAAAGCCCGCTTAAAGAGTGCAGGTATGAGCCTTTTCAACTTCAAACTACGATACTTCAACTCACTAGCCATCAATTGTCGTATCACCTGCAGGATCCGGAGGAAGCTCAGGCATCGGCTGTTTGGGTCTTTCACCAGTGAGTGCTTTTAAAAACTCGACGATATCCGAAACCTGATTAACGGTAAGATCCTTGTTGAGTTGAATTTTTGCCATCACACGAACAGCCTCATCTAGTGTTTTCACAGATCCATTGCTGAAGTAGGGAGCCGTGAGCGCGATATTTCTCCAAGTGGGAACTCGGAAAAAATAATCGTCATTCGGATCTTTAGTTAACGATCCACGACCTTTATCCTCTAGGAAATTATATTTTTTGACGTACTCATTGTCCGTAAAGGTCGGGAATTTTTGATAGAATCCTTCCCCCATGGTTATTTCATCCGGAGCATTAAAGTTTTTTCCTGTATGACAACTGACACAACCTACTTCCATCACAGTATTCATTCCCCGAATTGCTTGAGCAGACATCGCTTTCTTGTCCCCTCTAACATATCGATCAAAAGCGCTATTGGGTGTTATCAGCGTTCGCTCGTATGCTGCGATAGCTTTTGCAAGATTATCAATCCTCATTCCCTTTTCCCCAAAAACTTTTTTGAATTGAGAAACATAACCAGGGATTTTACTAATTCGCTCCATGACAATATCGTGGCTTGCCATTCCCATTTCAATCGGATTGGTCAAAGGCCCTTTGGCTTGATCTTCTAAAGAAGCAGCTCGTCCATCCCAAAATTGAACAGTGTGAAAAGCTGAATTCCAAACAGTGGGAGCCGATCGCCCTCCTAATTGCCCTTTTATTCCGGCAGAAAAAGCTCGATTATCTCCACCGCTCGCCATCACATTGTGACAAGAATTACACGAAACAGTTCCGTCTTTGGAAAGTCTGGGATCCATGTAGAGTTGACGACCCAAGTAAATTTTTTCAGGGGTCATCGGGTTGTCTTTAGGAATGGGGGGGTTTTTGGGTAGCGCTCCCCAAGGTAACTCAAGTTTAGCTTTCTGAGCCGCTAACAAACTTTGGGAAAAAATAAGTAACCAGATCCAATTTCGCACGATGGCCTCCATAAATTAAAAACACAAAAATTGAGTTCTTATTTTAAAAAGTAAGAAAGGCTTTCTCAATTGATATTAAAGAAAGACTCGTAATATTTATTGTAGGGTGTGGTATCAAAAAGCACCTTCTTTTTTTAAATTAGATAAAAATTTCAATGAACCCAAGTTTCTCCAAGGTGGACTTGTTCTAAATATCTAAGAGTGTTACACTTTTTATGTAGTCCAATCCCAACAAACAGCAATCCCTCCTGGCAATCGCTTTGCAACGCAATCTCGCCGGGTAGCAAATTACCTAAGGTGTCATTTTTATGATGAGGAATCTATCTATGAGAATTGGCGTCTAACTTTATGCAGCATTTTTTGCTTTATTTTCTTATCAGTCTCGTTTTTATTGCCCCTAAGTCCGGCCCAAAGTGCCGTCCCACAAGTTTTAAATCTGGGAAACGGGGGAGAGCCCAAAGATCTCGATCCCCACATCACAACCGGTGTCCCCGAATTTCACATACTCATGAACCTCTTAGAAGGTCTTGTAAGCAAAGACCCCAAAACCCTCGCCCCAATACCGGGGGTAGCCGAAAGTTGGAAAACCTCCAAAGACGGCTTAACTTACACTTTTAAATTAAGGAAAAATGCCAAATGGAGTAATGGTAATGCTGTCACGGCCCAAGACTTTATCTTTTCGTGGGTCCGTTTATTAACTGCGGAAACTGCCTCAGAATATGCCTACCAGGCCTTCTATATTAAAAATGGAAAAGCTTTTAACGAAGGAAAAATCAAAAACCCAAATCAACTCGGCTTAAAAGCCGTCGATCCTTACACCTTAGAAGTTAAATTAGAAAATCCGACCCCATTTTTCTTAAGCCTTCTCTTTCACCACTCTTTATATCCTGTGCACCAAGCGACCATTGAAAAATTTGGATCTCGTTGGACACGTCCCGAAAATTTTGTTGGAAACGGTGCTTTTGTTCTTAGCAAATGGGAGATCAATAAAGTTGTTTCCTTAAAACCCAATCCTCATTATTGGGACAAAGAAACAGTTAAACTTACCGAAGCTAATTTCTTTCCAATCGACAAGCACGAAACAGAGGAGAAAATGTTTCGCGCTAAAAATCTGCACACTGTCGATGATCTCCCTCTAGAAAAACTTCCAGTTTGGCAGAAAGACAATTCCGGCGTTTTTAAAAACCATCCTTACTTAGGAACTTACTACTACTGGTTCAACTGCACAAAAGCGCCGTTAAACAACAAAAAAGTCAGACAGGCTCTTTCGTTGGCCATTGATCGCGATAGAATTGTGCGTTTCGTGACTCGCGGAGGACAAATTCCAGCTACCATGTTTACCCCACCTGGAACCGGGGGCTTTCAGCCTCAATCTCGACTCCCTAAGGATGGCAGTCAAATCGCCAAAGCTAAACAACTCTTAAAAGAAGCAGGCTTTCCAGATGGAAAAGGACTTCCCACGATTGAAATTCTTTACAATACTAGCGACAATCACAAAAAAATTGCTGAAGCGATTCAACACATGTGGAAAGAAAATATTGGGATTTCCGCTATCCTTTTTAATCAAGAATGGAAAGTCTATTTAGATAATCAACATTCGAAAAACTATATGGTTTCTCGAGCGGGCTGGATTGCAGACTACAATGATCCCAATACATTTCTAGATATGTTTGTTAGCAATGGCGGAAACAATCACTCTGGATACAGCAATACGGCTTACGACCAACTGATTGAATCCGCTAAAAAAGAAAGAAACACGACTAAAAGATTTGCGATCTTTCAAAAGGCCGAGGATATCCTCCTTGAGGACCTCCCTGTAATGCCGATTTATATCTATTCGAGAAACTATCTTTTAAGCAACGAGGTCCAGGGTTGGCATCCAAATATCGAAGATATTCACCCGCTCAAATACATCAGTATTGCAACCAAGTAGGAGCTTATGGGACTTAGTTACATCTTGCGTCGACTTCTTGTGATGATTCCTGTGTTCTTTCTTGTGGTCACAGCGGTCTTCTTTATGATCCGATTTGCGCCGGGAGGCCCTTTTTCCTCCGAAAAAAAGGTTCCCCCCCAGGTACTAAAAAATTTAGAAGCCAAATACCATATGGATGAACCGCTCGTTCAGCAGTATTTCCGTTACTTAGGGGATCTCTCTAGATTTGATTTAGGCCCCTCATTTAAGCATTCCAATCGAACTGTAAATGAGATTATCGCTGAAGCCCTTCCTGTTTCGATGGAGTTAGGACTTATCGCTCTTTGCTGGGCCTTACTCATCGGCATTACCGCTGGGGGACTTGCAGCCCTAAAACCCAACACTCTTTACGATTATATCCCTATGTCCCTCTCGATTATGGGGATCTGTTTACCAACTTTTGTCATAGGTCCACTCTTGGTTTTAGTCTTTGGACTGTGGTTGGGTTGGCTTCCTGTAGCTGGGTGGAACTCTTGGCAAGACAGGCTCTTGCCTTCATTAACTTTAGGATTTGCTTATGCAGCTTATATTTCTCGCCTCACTCGAGGAGGTTTTATGGAGATTCGACATCAAGATTTCATCCGCACCGCCAGAGCCAAAGGATTGACTGAAACTCAAATCCTAACCAAACACGCGTTACGAGGTGGGATTTTACCGGTTGTTTCCTACCTAGGACCCGCTCTAGCCGGAATTATTACGGGAGCTTTAGTCACTGAAACCATTTTCAATATACCGGGATTAGGTCGATTTTTCATCGAAAGCGCTCTTAATCGCGATTACACGATGGTGATGGGAACTTCTTTACTTTACTTCTCCCTTATTTTTCTCTGTAACTTTCTCGTCGACATCATCTATGTCGTTTTAGATCCTCGGGTGCGCTATGAGTGATAGCCTTTGGAAAGATGCTTGGCATAGACTGTTAAAAAATAAACTGGCTGTTTTTGGTGGCTCGTTCCTTATCTTTGAACTCATCATCTGCCTATTAACCCCCTGGATCGCTCCCTACGGATTTGAGACACAAAATTTGGAACTGACTCTAGCTAAACCCTCACTGTCTCACTGGTTTGGAACGGACTCATTGGGAAGGGACCTCTTCACTCGCATTCTTTATGGGGGCCGAATTTCAATGACTGTAGGAATTTTAGCTTCACTAGTCAGTGTCATAGTCGGAGTTATTTACGGAGCGGTTTCGGGGTTTGTTGGGGGAAAGACGGATAATTTGTTGATGAGAATTGTTGATATACTCTACGCTCTTCCCTTTATTTTTCTAGTCATTATCCTGATGGTCTATTTTGGAAGAAATATTCTTTTGCTATTCCTTGCTCTAGGCCTAACTCAGTGGTTAACGATGGCAAGAATTGTTCGGGGACAGGTGATTTCCTTAAAGCACAAAGAATTTGTCGAGGCTGCAAAGTCTTTGGGTGTCACAACACGAACGATTATTTTAAAGCACTTAATCCCAAACGCTTTAGGGCCGGTCATTGTTTACCTCACCCTTACAGTTCCTTCGGTTATTTTGGAAGAGGCTTTCTTAAGCTTTCTAGGTCTAGGAGTTCAAGCGCCGATGGCATCTTGGGGCACGCTCATTTCAAGCGGCGTAGAAGTAATGGAAATTGCTCCGGGGGTTTTATTCTTCCCCGCTTTAATGCTCTCACTCACTCTTTTTTCACTTAATTTTTTAGGAGATGGGCTTAGAGATGCTCTCGACCCAAAAGGAGCGAGAGACTAATGGCAATCCTGGAAATTAAAAATCTGGTCGCTCATTTTCATACTCGAAAAGGGATCGTAAAAGCGGTCAATGGAATCAGCTATTCGATAGAATCCGGACAAACTCTTGGAATTGTAGGAGAGAGTGGGAGCGGCAAATCGGTTTCACAGCTGAGCTATCTAAGACTTTTGCCTAGTCCCCCTCTTAGAATTCCCAATGGGGAGGTTTTTTTCCGGGGAAATAACCTGCTGACAATGTCTGAAGATCAACTAAGAACAATTCGTGGACACAAAATAAGTATAATCTTCCAAGAGCCGATGACATCGCTCAACCCTTACCTCACCATCGGTTCTCAGTTGGTGGAACCCCTCATTATACACTTAGGCTTAGACAAAAAAACTGCTTGGAAAGAGGCTTGTGAGGCTCTTGATCGCGTTGGAATTCCGGAAGTCGAAAAAGCTATGAAAGTTTATCCTCACGAGTTTAGTGGTGGGATGAGACAAAGAGTCATGATAGCAATGGCCCTAACCACAAAACCGGAGGTTTTAATTGCGGACGAGCCAACGACTGCCCTCGATGTAACGGTACAGGCACAAATTCTTGAGTTACTAAAAAAGATTCAAAAAGAGACAGGTATGGCCATCCTTCTTATTACTCATGATTTAGGAGTCATTGCGAGCATGGCTGATAAGGTAGTTGTTATGTATGCCGGAAGAGTCTTTGAAGAAGGGCCTGTAGAGACTTTATTTGAGCGATCGGCGCATCCTTACACAAAGGCTTTATTAAAATCCACTCCTAGGCTTGATCTAACTCAGGAAAAGATTCCTGTTATTGGAGGAAGTATCCCGGATCTCACCCAAATCGGTGAAGGCTGTCCCTTTTATGACCGTTGTAGTTACCGCAAAGATATTTGCAAAAGCACATTTCCTCAAAATCGAAACGTAACCCAATCCCACCAAACCTTTTGCCATGTTGAGGAGTTATAGATGGCATCTGATACTCTTCTAAAAGTTACAGATCTAAAAGTTCATTATCCGGTAAGAACCAATTATTTTAACTTTGGTCAAAAGAAATTTCTTAAGGCGGTCGATGGAGTATCTTTTGAATTACAGTCGGGAGAGGTATTGGGGTTAGTTGGGGAATCCGGGTGTGGAAAGAGCTCATTAGGAAAGGCTCTCTTAAGGCTCCAAGAACCAACCTCAGGAAGCATTGAGCTTTTAGGTCAAAACTTTTTAAAGTTAAGTGGAGAAACTTTAAGAAAGGCTCGCCCCCAGATTCAAATGATTTTTCAAGATCCGTATGCCTCCTTGGACCCACGCATGACTATTCAGGCAACCCTTCGAGAACCCCTTGAAGCCCACGGTCTTTGGACTGGTAAAGAAAGTTTGAAGATAATCGACGATGTCCTGGATCGGGTAGCCATTCCAACCACAGCTCTCCAAAAATATCCCCATGAATTTTCCGGTGGCCAAAGACAAAGAATCGCCATTGCCAGAGCCCTGGTTTTAAAGCCAAAAATCATCGTTGCCGATGAACCGGTCTCTTCACTTGATGTTTCGGTACAAGCTCAGGTTTTAAACCTATTAAAAGAGATTCAAAAAGACCTTAAACTCTCCATGATATTTATTTCTCACAATTTAGCCGTTGTGAAATATATCGCTGACAAAATTGCAGTCATGTACTTAGGGAAAATAGTGGAGACCGGAGAAACCTCTGATCTCTATCAAAACCCTCAACACCCCTATACTCGAGCGCTTATTTCAGCCGTTCCGATACCCGATCCTAAAATCGAAAAAACCAGAAAACGTATCGACCTTAAAGGAGAACTACCATCACCGATTTCACCCCCTTCGGGTTGTACTTTTCATACACGATGCCCTATTGCAACAGAGTCGTGCAGAAGAGAAACACCTCAGCTGAAAGAACACGGCAAAGCCACTTGGAAGGTTAGCTGCTTTGAAGTTAACTAATTCTGCGCCATAAACGAACTGCGTGGTCGTTTGAACCTCTTTAAAAGCCCATTCAAAGGGTGCAAGTACTACGTTTTAAGTGACTTGTTCTAAATCTTACTTAAGTACTCAAGCTATTTCTGCGGATACTTCTTCTTCGTCATCATCAATGCTTAAATTTCCTAAACCATATTTATCAACTCGATAGCGCATACTTCTAAAGCTGATATTTAAAAGTTTTGCGGCTTTCTTTTTGACTCCGCCTGTTTGTTCCAGCGCTTTTACTAATAACGCCCTTTCAAATTCAGCAGTGAGCCTTTCTAGCTCGATGCCCTTAGTGCTGTCGATTTGGATTGTTTGAGGATCTACCTGACCATGTGATTCTTCTCTCGCTTCAGACATATGTCTAGGTAAACTCTCAGGTAGAATAATAGCACTAGGTTCAAGAGCAACCGTTCTTTCAATGATATTTTCTAATTCCCTCACATTGCCTGGGTAGTGGTACTTTCTTAAAACATCCATGGCTTCATTGCTGATCTTTTTAACATTCATTCCCAAGCTCTTGGAAAACTTTTCCAAAAAATGACCGGCCAGCATCGGAACATCTTCTTTTCTTTCTCTTAGCGGCGGACAAGTAATCTGAATCACATTCATCCGGTAAAAGAGGTCCTCTCTAAACCTTCCAGCTTTAACTTCGTGTTCAAGATTTTTGTTGGTCGCCGAAATAACTCTGACGTCGACTGTGATGTCCTCGGTGCCGCCAACGCGCTTAAAGGTTCCTTCTTGAATCACTCGGAGTAACTTAACTTGCATAGTTAGGGGTAGCTCACCTAATTCATCAAGAAAAATGGTTCCAGTATTAGCAACTTCAAAAAGACCTTTTTTGTCGGCAATCGCGCCCGTGAATGATCCTTTTTTGTGGCCGAACATTTCACTTTCCATGAGATTCTCAGGGATAGCGCCACAATTAACAGTGACAAAGGGCTTGTCTTTCAGAGGGCCGTTATAGTGAATAGCTCTTGCGATCAACTCTTTTCCGGTTCCGCTTTCTCCATTAATTAAAACAGAGCTCTTGGTATTGGCGACCCGCTTAACCAATTCGTAAATACGGAGCATGGGGGGAGCGCCGCCGATTATGTTATCAAACGCGTACTTGGTACCCAGTTCTTTTTTGAGTTGTTGATTTTCTATTTTTAGCGTTCTTTTTTCTAGCGCCTGGCGAATAACTATTTTTACTTCATCAATTTTGAATGGTTTTTGAACATAGTCATAGGCTCCACGTTTCATCGCTTCAACGGCAATTTCGGTAGATCCGAAAGCTGTGATCATTACCATAATCATTTCGGGATCAAATTCTTTGATCTTAGAGAGCAACTCCAAACCTGACATCTCAGGCATTTGAATGTCTGAAATAATAAGGTCTACTGGATTTTTCTTTAAGAACTCAAAACCCTCACGACCATTAGAGGCCGTAAAAACTTCATAGCCCTCTCTTTTTAACATGATTTGGAAAAACTCACGGATGCTTTCTTCGTCATCAACTACGAGGATTCTACTTAGAGCCATTTAACACCTCTACTTTAAAGTTCGCTTCAGCTTGCGCTTTGATCTTTTATCTGGAGATAGTTTGAGCAACATCCGTACCACATAAAAATGGGCATAAACCAGCTAAGGCAGGTGGAATACTCTCTGTATTCTGTCTAGTTCATTTCCTCCCCCCTCGGCAAATAGCGACAATTTTCGGCAATCTTATGGGTGTCTCTTATGGGTGTCAGTCTCCCTTTAAGCTTAAAAGGTAGCGGTCACTATAAGTAAGTCGATTCCAAAGTCCTAATAGCTTTTTGCTTATTGTTGTCTGTTGAGAACTGGAACTTTGCTTTCCTTAATCCGAAAGAGATCTGTTTTTCTAGTGGCACTGCTGTAGGTTTATTTATCCAGGCAAGTAAATCATTTCTATCTTTAGGTACCATCGACCATAATGAGTTAAACCCTGAAACCATTGGCAATTCGGTATCTAAAGCCAAAGATGAAAAAGGATAGTTCTCAGCCCGCTCGACCACGCCCGCTCTTATTGGATTTCGTAAGACATACTTTAATACATAGGCCGTAGCGTAGGGAGAATCTAATAAGCTCCACTTATATCTACCACCAAAAACGTGATTAATGCGGTTTGCTGGCTTTTGAATGTTTTTGGAAATATTTGTTAAGAGGTCACGCATAACGTCTCCCAGGTTTTCACAAGGGGTTTCCAATATCAAATGAAAGTGGTTGGACATCAGAACAAATGCAAAATGATGAACGCGGTAGTCCTGGGCTACTTTCAATAAACATGAGGAAAAGATATTCCATACTTCTTCTGTTGGAATGTAAAACCACTCTTTGTTGTTTGAACGGGAGGTTACATGATAGGGAAACTTATTCGTTAAGATTAAGGGTCGTCTTGGCATAGAAAGTTTCACTAGCCTAAATCAACTTCGCTGGAAAGGGGCTCTGGGGTGCGTCACTTAGAATGACCGCTACCTTTTAAGCTTAATGGGAGACTGACACCCCAAAAA
>VGSE01000029.1 GCA_016875135.1 Deltaproteobacteria bacterium | reverse complement strand
TGGGAAAGTAGAGTTTTTTAAACAAAAAATCGACAGCTTTTAATATGTGCCATTCAACTTTAAAAAACCAAGACGGTTTTACCTTCATTGAAGTGCTTTTAGCTATTACTCTTTTTGTTATTGCCGCTCTTATTGCGGTCGATTTAACCCGAGGCTCCGTCAGAGCAACTCAAGATCTCAAAGATGTAACTGTCGCCACCTGGCTTCTAAAAAAAACCATTACCGAACTGGAGAGCAAAGTTGAATCCGAAGGTTTTGAAAAGGCTTGCGACAAAAAGAAAGAGGGTAAGTTCGACGCCCCCTATGAGCGCTTCACTTGGATCACCAACTGCCATCAAATCGATTTTAAACTCTCACAGAGCGCAGCGGCCCTTACCGGCACCAAAGGGGATTCCGAAAACGAAAAAAGCACTCAAGAAAATCAGCTCCAAAAGATGGTTTTAAATATCGCGGGTGATTATATCAGCAAATCAATGAGAGAAATTCATGCTGAAGTTCACTGGCTTCAAGGAAAAAAGACCAAGAGGAGAGTCGATGTTACCACCCATGTAGCTAGGTATGATCAACCCCTAACCCTTCCGGCCCTAGGACCGACTACAAACTAAAAATGACTATACGGTTAAAACTAAAAACTGGGTTTACTCTGTTGGAAGTGCTGCTTTCAATGGCCCTCTTTAGTATTATTGCATTAACAACCATTAAGCAGATAACTCTCATCCGAAACACAAAAGACACTGCCTTCAAAGATGTTGACCTCTACTCCAATTCAAGGGCTGCGCTTATCGCGATGGAATCGGACATCCATCAGGCTTTTCATGTCCTTCGACCCGATCTTGGAGAAGATGCCCAACAGGCACTAACCAACAACGCCACCGTAGCACACACTCTTTTCGATGGCCGCAAGGCTGAGCTCATCTTCACTTCTCTTTCGCATAGAAATTACTTTGCAGGAAAACGAGAAAGCGAACAAACTGAGATTTCCTACTTTCTACAGTCAAATCGAAAAAGCAACTATAGCACACTGATGAAAAGAGAAGCCTCACGGATCGATGACAACCTCTATGAAGGTGGCGAAATTTACACACTCCTTGAAAATGTGCTCTCCTTGGAATTTCAATACTTCGACACCAAGACACAGAAATGGCAAGACGTCTGGAATTCGGATGGTGGCGCATTTCGAGATAGATTTCCGAGTAGCATCAAAATTAAACTTGAGATCGCTGGAGGGAAAAGCAAACCGCTCACAGTCGAAACACAATTTAAAGTTTCATTCCCTAACAATGAACCGCTTTTGGTGACATTTTGATTAGCTTAAACACAACAAAAACATCTCGAGCCCCAAACAACAAAGGGGTAGCCCTGCTAACGGTTTTAGTTTCAATCTTAATCATGAGCCTGTTGACTATAGAGTTCCAATACAGCGTAGCGATTGAGCGAAAACTGGCTTACAGTGATTTGAATCAACTTCAAGCTCACTATTTAGGAAAATCAGGGGCGCGTTTCGGATTGCTAAGGCTAGCTCTCTTTTCAAGAGCCAACAAAGACAAAAACCTAGAAGCAGCAAAACCATTTTTGGCCTCGATCTGGAATTTACCTTTACCTCCTTTTCCTCCCGCCAAGTCTACTTTAAACAAGCTTACCAAAAGTGATAAAGATGCGGCCGAGAAAGTCATAGAAGAGACTAAGATCAGCGCTGGTCAATTTTCTCACGCAATCAGCAACGAATCGGCCAAGATAAACTTAAACTTCCTTATAGTACCGAAAGAAAAACGAACTTCAGAAAATCTGACGATCAATTTCGCTAGCAGCAACCCGGCAAACTCTCTCTTTGAGCATGTGGCTCGACTTTTGTATAATTCAATTACGGAAATCATAAAAAAGTCGGACAATCCGTTTGATGAGTTTGGTAACATTCGGGCCGAAGAAGTTGTTTTTGACATTATGGACTGGGTAAATCCAAACGGAGTATCCTTTGGTTCCTCAAACAAAGACTCCTTCTATGAACAGCAACAGCCACCATACAAAGCGAAAAGAGGCAGATTTTTTACTCTTGAGGAGTTAAAGTTGGTTCGATCAGTTGAAGAAAATCTTTATCGAAAATTGAAACCTCAAGTCACAGTCTATTCTTACGATGGTAAAATCAACTTAAATGATGCATCTAAGGATGTTTTAAAAGCCCTATATCCCGAATTTTCTGAGGACGATCTCACCAAAATCCAAGAAGAGAAAAACCGTCTAGGGAACTGGGCAAGCGAAGATGCCTTTGTCACTTATGTCACAAAAACTTTAGGTCGAAGCGGCTTCTCAGATGTTTATAGAGATAAAAAGGACTATCCATTCACTGTAAATAGCTTAAGCTTTATTGTTGAATCCATCGGTAGCATTCCGAAGAGTAAAATTAATATACAGAAAAAAATTCGCGTAGCAGTCGCGTTAACTACCTCAAGCGGGTCAGCAAAGAAATCAACAGCAACAAACCCCCAAGACTGTGAAAAGGATCCTGAGTTTTTCTGGTACTTTGCAGCGATTGCCTGTTTTGCCCGACCCACGACTGAACAAGATTGCCAGAATAATTTAGTTGGGCAATGGGTTCAGGAGAACGGAAAGTTTGGATGTCGACTCAACAACCAGGGCACTATATTTCCGGCTGCGGCCAATAAGCCTGCTGAACCCAATGCCCTTAAAATACTTTATTGGATGGAAACCTAAAAGGAAACACTATGCGAATCTTAGCCATCGAATTAGGAGGAAGAAGTATAAAAGCAGTCGAAATCGAATCCAGGTTTCGGCGGTTTGATGTTCTAGACTTTCACGAAGTCAAACTTCCTCTAAAAATTACAAATTCAACTGCCCTTTACAAAGAAGGGATAGAGGAAATCCTAGCTAAACTGCCGAGCCATCCTGAGAAAATTGTAATTTCTTTACCTTCACCTAGTATTTCAATGCGGTTTCTTAACATCCCGGTCAAGCAAAGAAAAAAAGTGGAGCAGATGTATCGGTTCGAGCTCGAAGATTCTCTACCTTTCAAAATTGACGATACCCTCATCGAGCACGCAATTTATCCAATGAAAGATTCTAGCCTTATTTTCGCCGCAATCGCACCTATCCGATTTATTTCCAGCTATTTAGATTTTCTAAAATCTCTAGGTCTCGATCCCGATTGGTTAACTTTCGATGGAATGGGCTCTATCAATCTGTTCTGCGCAGCAAGCGCACAGGCCGAAACAACTCAAGTCGGCCCGAAACTACTTCTTGACATCGGCCACAATAAAACAACTTTATCTGTCATCAACGAAGGCAGAATTGAGGCGTTCAGAAGCTTTAGTTGGGGTGGCTTTGCTATCACCCAAAACATCGCACTCAATACAGGACTGCCTCTTGAACATGCTGAGCAAGAGCAACAGAGACTGGATTTAAGCAAACTCCTAGGGGGTTCTGCCGTCGATGAAATGACCGATTCAGCCCAGCAGGCGATCAATCTCCTCATAACTGAGGTAAACCACAGCCTGATCGCTTACCGAAATCAAACCAAGAATTCTATCGCTTCTATTCATTTAGTGGGTGGAACCTCCCTCATGAAGGGATTGCCCGACCTTCTATCCTCCCGTTTAGGTCAAATTCCATGTTCCGTCTTTAATCCCTCAGACCTCTTTCCGATTAAAGAAGAATTACGCTCAAATGTTGAACTCTCTAAATTTGCTGAGGTTTGGGGTAGGGGGAATGTTTTTTCCCGAAAATCCCCACTCCTCTTTAACTTTCGAAGAAACACTTTCGGGAAATACACCTCCCTTGACGAGATCTCTGGGCTTCTCAAAAACGCAAATATTATTAAGCTCGCTCAATACGGTGCCACACTGGTTTTTATCCTTTTAATTCACGTCACGGCCAGCTCCTATTTTGCAGAACAAGAAAGTTTAAAAGCCAATGAAGAGTTAAAGAAAGTTTTTCAGGATACGTTTAAAAACGCTCCGAAATCTTTAAAAAACACTTTACTCTCAAACCCTGAAAAACTGAAAGATTACATCGACCAAAAGAACAAAGAAATGGAACAGAAACTCAAAATGGTTTCAAAGTCCAGAGAATCAATAATTTCGCTTTTAAAAAACATCACCAGATGTTTTCCCGAAACAGTAAAAGTCGATATCAACAAGCTCGAAATAAATGATCGAAATTTAATAATGGAGGGAGTCCTCTACCAGGGAGAGCTTAATTTGGTCACAGACGCATTAAAAAAATTACCCGCGCTTACGGAGATCGGCGTGACCCAAGAAGGACAAAGATTCAGTTTTAAAGGTAAAGTTACAGGGAGATAGGACATGGAAGACTCAAGTAAAATTAAAACCTGGATAAGCGAGAAGGCACCTTCATTAGCTATCCTGTACAAAAATAAATATGTTGGCATGGTCTACGATCGTTTTGCTAGCCTTCCCCCAAAAAAACAAAAACAGGTCGTTTTATATTCGTTCGGATCCGTCATTGCCTTGGTTTTGATCTACTTAGTTAGCTCCTACTTTTCTCTGTGGTCTCTATCATCTGCTACACGAAACATTTATTCGATGAACAACATGATCCTAGAGTATCAAAAACATCGCAGAGATCGAAGCGAAGAGTTAACACTTCTTATGCGAAACGCACCATTGGCAGCACCAGGACAGCTTAGGCAAGTGCTTTTACAGGCCGCTGGAGTTAATGGCATCTCTCCCAGAATGATTCAAATCGAAGAACGAGGTGAAGCAGGAGTGGGAGGGGACCCTAAAAAGAAAGAAGTTCGAATCAAAGAAAGTGCGGTTTCACTGCAAAAGGTTAATTTGTCACAAGCTATCAATTATCTAAAAACAATTGAATATGGGAACTACAACCTGATTGTTTCCTCGATTAAGATAACCAATGATGACAAACTCCGCGGCTACCTTAATGTAGATATCTCAATCATGGCTCATCTTTTTGAAAACGACGAGGGCTAACCATGAAAAAGCAAACCGGGCTTAAAATTCTAGGACTAGCCCTATTTTTTGTCGTCATGCTATTCGTCTTTTTCCCCATCGATAATCTCAAGGGCTATATATTTGAGCGGGTTTATAAGGAAAGCGGAGTTCTTCTTCGTTCCGACTCTATTTATTTCTCTACTCTCGGATTGCCGGGAATTGGAATGAAGAATGTTAATGTGACTATCCCGATTGGAGATCAGGAGATTGATCTCTGGAGTGAAAGGGTAACTCTCCGCACCGCCATCACAGGATTTTTCCCCCCATTACCCGGAGTTTCCCTAAAAATATCCGACCTAAAAAATGGTGGCGATATTTACACAAAAATAGGGAAGGGCGGCAGCTCGATTTCTTTTTACTTGGAAGGAAAAAAAATTAACCTAGAACAAATTGGTTCAAAAAGCGCGCCCCCGCTAAAAGGAACACTTAATATTAACTCAGATATCTTACTTAATGAGACCGATGTTTCTCAATCAGCCGGTTATTTCAAAATTGACGTTGAAAACATGTTTCTCAATCAGCAAAACATCAGTCCGCCCGACCCATCTATGGCGGCATTTAGTTTTATTATTCCTGCCATGAAAATAGGCAAACTCAAGGGACTACTGAAAATGAAGAATGGTTTACTAGAGATATCACAATTTAAATTTGGTGAGGACTCAAGCGCAGATTTCAAAGGATCCGTTAACGGAGAGTTCAAAGTTGAAAAATCATTTGAACAAAGTGCAATGACTATCGCTTTAAGACTACAGCTATCCCAACGGATCTTAGAAAATCCCGAAGCAAAAACTTTTGTTACCTTTCTCAGCAGCTATCAAACCTCACCGGGCGAATACGGCCTTAAATGGAACGCTACCGTTCAAGATTTTACAAATTTTTCGATCAAAGCCATTCCGGAAAAACTTAATCCTTAATGCCAGACTTAAAATCAATTTTCGATGTTTCATATCGTTTTCTAAGCCTCAGTACTCCTCTGTTGAATGGGATACCTAATCTTCCATCTAAAAACCGCAACAAAGAACAGCATCCATACGGTCCACAAAATAACATGTTCAAAATTGAACTTCCCCTCAGATATCAATGTCTTCAAATCGAAAATGAAATCGCCAACGGGCGGTAGTTTTTCATAAGTCCAAACCAACCAGCCTTTAGAGGATACCTTTGTTAATTCTGTATTTTCCGAAAACAATCGAGCAATGGCACCTAGGATCTGCAAAACAAAAAGAAAGCAGCCCCCAATAAAGAAAGTTGCTACTTGGCCAAAACTTAAGGAGCTAACCGCCAAACCCAGCATGACCACTTCAAATGATATAAGCTCAAAGACAAAAGTCTTTGCAAGAATCGTCCAAGAAAATTCTGGACTACTCAAGGTGGTTGGACCAAAAACAAATACGTAGGAAACCACCATCACAAAAATATTGATGGCTAGAAGTAGAGCACAACAAAATAAATAGCAAAGAGGAAAGTGATATTTTGAAATGGGAATCATATGAGTCAAAATGCTCCGTTCTCCTCGGTGAGCATAAGGAGCCATCCAAATTCCGTAAACAGTTGCGATGCTAAGCCCAGTAAACAATTGTAAAAACAGAGCTGCGTACATTTCTTGCTTGGGTCCCAGTACTGAAATCACTCCCTGAATGGAGACCGTTAAATGATTAACAAACTTTAACCCCGCTACATGAACCAACGTCGAAAAGATCAAAATCAAAAAGATCATGCGAGATCTAAAAATGTATCGGCAATTCCCTATTATCAGATTAATCACGATTAGTTCCCTCCCACATTGGCGGCAAAGGCCTTTTCAACACTTCCGTAAGTCTCGACTAGAGCAGGTATCGGGCCCTTCATTACAACTTTTCCTTTGTGCATCATGACTACATCGGTACAGCTGTTTTCTAGTTCAGATAAAATATGGGAGCTATAAAGAATACTGGCACCTGATCTTCTTGATTCCACAACTCTCTCTCTAAGTTTCTGAATCATAATTGGATCAAGCCCATTCAACGGTTCATCTAGAATAATTAAGTCCGGTTTTCCCAAGAAGGCTTGTGACAGAACTAATCTTCTTCTCATTCCTTTTGAGTATTTTCTTATGGGTTTATTTGGGTCTAACTCGAACCAACTCAACAAACTCTCAATACTGTGTTCGCTAGATTCTTGAGCTTTTATTTTAAATTTTGATAAAAATGTTAAATACTCTTTTGCGGTTAGATATTCCGGTGGAGTCGCTTCTTCGGGAGCAAATCCAATCCTTGCTAACAATTTAGGAGTCATTTTGGACTCTTCAAAAATCGTAATTTTCCCTTCACTAACTCCTAACATCCCGAGAATTGCTCTAATTGAGGTTGTCTTTCCTGCCCCATTGGCACCAATCAGCCCCAGGGCCATACCTGGAATTAAGTCAAATGAGACCGTTTCAATAGCTTTTGTAAATCCGTATTTTACGGTTACTTTATCTAGATGAAGAATGGATTGAACTAATGTGGCGGAAGGATTCATTTTCAGGCTCTTTCTTAATTAAAGTTTTAAGGGTATACCAACTTGGTGATTGCGCCTAGAGCAAACAATTTAAGATGCGGTTTAGATGTTGGCGGAACCCAAATAAAAGCTGTATTAGTTGATAGCAACGACGAGATTGTCTCTGAATTTTCCTCTCCCTCTCAAGCTCATCTTGGACCCGAAAAAGTACGAGATTCACTTTTATCCCTTTTAGAAACTATTTACCATTCAGGCTATAAATTTAATGCCGTCGGTATTGGCTGCGCCGGTTCTGTGGATTCAGAGAAAGGCATTGTCCGAAATTCTCCTAATTTTTCCAACTGGAAAGATATTAACTTGAGACTTTGGATTGAAGAGGCAACCGATAAATCCGTAATCGTTGATAATGATGCTAACTGTGCCGCTCTCGCTGAATGGAAACTTGGCAAGGGGAGGGGCTTTAAAAATGTGGTTCTCTTAACACTTGGAACGGGAATCGGAGGGGGCCTTATACTTAACAACGGTATTTACCGCGGTTCAACGGGTACCGGGGGTGAGCTGGGCCACTTTTCAATTTACTCTGATGGAGTCCCTTGTCCTTGTGGAAATATAGGTTGTTTTGAGCGTTACTGCTCGGCCAGCGCCTTAAAAACCAGGGTCCCCGAATTTTCGGCAAAAGACATTTTTAAAAACGTTACTATCCATGACAAATGCCAAATAGCGGTCAAAGAGTTTATTAGAAATCTTCAAACTGGTTTAGTTAGTTTGGCCAATATTTTTGACCCCGATATTATTTTATTAGGGGGGGCTGTCAGCGAAGGACTTGTTCCCTACATAAGCGAGATTCGAGAGGTGGTCAAAGGGCGTTGTTTTCCGGCCATTGGTGCTCATCTGAAAGTTGATTTCACTCACTTTTCAAACAATAGCGGTGCCGTTGGAGCTGCGTTATTACACGCCATTGATTAGTTTTTTCTATTTAATCAATTTTAAGCATCTTTCCCATCGAATTTTTTTCAAATTATTCCAAGCACCAACTTGATCTAAGGACAGCCAAATTAAGTTAGCTTTACCCTTAATGTTTTCCTTAGGAACTAAACCCCAACTTCGACTATCTGAAGATTCATCACGGTTATCTCCCATTACAAAAAATTGACTTAGTGGAATAACTTGATCAATATCTCGCCCTTCATGCCCTACAGGTGTGAGTGAGCTCTGGCGAATAAAATATTCAGTATTACCCAACCTCTCCCTAAAATAAAGGCTGCTTGGATCAGCGTCCCCTTTTAAATCGGGCGGTAATTTTTCCGGATCAACTTCATCTTTTGAAATTAGTCGGTCATTGATGAAAATATTTCTCCCCTTAATAAGAAGTCTATCCCCGGGAAGCCCCACCACCCGTTTTACATAATATAAGGATTCATCTCTGGGCCAAAGAAATACAACCACATCTCCCCTTTTTGGTTCATTAAAGGATAGAAATTGGATTTTGGTAAAAGGGACTGCCAGACTATAGGAAAACTTTGATACAAAAATATGATCCCCAACTTTGAGAGTTGGAACCATACTCCCCGAGGGAATTCTGAAGGGTTCCACAACAAATGAACGCAAAAACACTACAACTAAGAGGCAGTAAAATATTGCTTTGATAATGTCTTTTTGTGCCCGGTCATTCGTCGGCCCAACATTTGATTCTCCAGAAGCCGACGATACAGGTTCCTTTGTCATGGATTTGTTAACTTTAGCAAAAAAAAACCCAGACAGCTATTGACTAACTGTCTGGGCAAATTAAATGGGGCATCGTGCTACTTTCCCAGGAAGTTTCCCTCCAAGTATCATCGCCGATGAGCGGCTTAACTTCTGTGTTCGGAATGGGAACAGGTGCTTCCCGCTCTCTATAAACACCCCAAATCGATTCCTTTAAACAAAATCTCTTTTATTTATAGGAGTCGATGCGACGATTGATTCCGTAGCAACTTATATAAAATAGTTACGACGAAATCAATGTCGCAATGACTTTTTTTCGACAATGCATAGGGTTTAAATGCGTGAACTCTCTTAGGACAGAATAATGATAATGATAAGTTAAGCCTCACGGCCAATTAGTACTGGTAAGCTTAACGCATTACTGCGCTTACACATCCAGCCTATCAATCTCGTAGTCTACGAGCGGCCTACAGGAGACCGAAGTCTCAGGGATATCTATTCTTGAGGTTGGCTTCCCACTTAGATTCTTTCAGCGGTTATCCATTCCAGACTTAGCTACCCAGCAATGCCCCTGGCGGAACAACTGGAACACCAGCGGTCTGTCCATCCCGGTCCTCTCGTACTAAGGACAGATCCTCTCAAATATCCTACGCCCACAGAAGATAGGGACCGAACTGTCTCACGACGTTCTAAACCCAGCTCGCGTACCACTTTAATCGGCGAACAGCCGAACCCTTGGGACCTACTACAGCCCCAGGATGTGATGAGCCGACATCGAGGTGCCAAACCTCCTCGTCGATGTGAACTCTTGGAGGAGATCAGCCTGTTATCCCCAGAGTACCTTTTATCCGATGAGCGATGGCCCTTCCATACGGGACCACCGGATCACTAGTACCTGCTTTCGCACCTGCTCGAGATGTCTCTCTCGCAGTCAAGCTCCCTTATGCACTTGCACTCTACGGTTGGTTTCCAATCAACCTGAGGGAACCTTTGTACGCCTCCGTTACAATTTGGGAGGCGACCGCCCCAGTCAAACTGCCCACCAGACACTGTTCCTGAGCCGGATCACGGCTCTAGGTTAGAATCCCAAACACGCAAGGGTGGTATTTCAAGGACAGCTCCACAAAAGCTAGCGCCTCTGCTTCAAAGCTTCCCACCTATCCTACACATGCGAATCCGAGATTCAATGCCAAGTTACAGTAAAGGTTCATGGGGTCTTTCCGTCTTTCTGCGGGTAGACTGTATCATCACAGCCTGTCCAGTTTCGCCGAGCCTCTGGTTGAGACAGTGGGGAAGTCGTTACGCCATTCGTGCAGGTCGGAACTTACCCGACAAGGAATTTCGCTACCTTAGGACCGTTATAGTTACGGCCGCCGTTTACTGGGGCTTCAGATCAAGGCTTCACCTAACGGTTGACCTCTCCCTTTAACCTTCCAGCACCGGGCAGGCGTCAGACCCTATACGTCGTCTTGCGACTTTGCAGAGCCCTGTGTTTTTAGTAAACAGTCGCTACCCCCTGCTCTCTGCGACCCTGTTCTGCTTCCGCTGTTAACGGTTACATACTAAGGGCACACCTTCTTCCGAAGTTACGGTGTCAATTTGCTGAGTTCCTTAACCAGAGTTCTCTCGAGCGCCTTAGGTTTCTCACCTTACCCACCTGAGTTGGTTTACAGTACGGGCACATTAAACATTGCTACGAGGCTTTTCTTGGAAGTCTAGGATTTGTCACTTGAAGAAAACCGAAGTAGTCTTCTCGTCCTGGTTCTCGGGCATATGTGCTGCGGATTTTCCAACAGCACACCCTACGACCTATCAAGTCCGATCCACATGGACTCTGACATACCTTACTCCGTCCCCCCTTCGCTGATTAATGTGGCGCAGGAATGTTGACCTGCTTGCCATCGCCTACGCATTTCTGCCTCGGCTTAGGACCCGGCTAACCCTGGGAGGATTACCCTTGCCCAGGAACCCTTGGGTTTCCGGCGGACGGGTTTTTCACCCGTCTTATCGCTACTCGTGCCAGCATATTCACTTCTATTTCGTCCATCAGTGCTTTCGCTCTAACTTCGTCCTACAATAGAACGCTCCCTTACCGCTGATATTTACATATCAACCCGTAGCTTCGGTATTGAACTTTAGCCCCGTTAAATTTTCGGCGCATGTTCGCTTGACCAGTGAGCTATTACGCTTTCTTTAAAGGATGGCTGCTTCTAAGCCAACCTCCTGGCTGTCTATGCACTCACACAACCTTTCCCACTTAGTTCAAATTTTGGGACCTTAGCTGACGGTCTGGGCTGTTTCCCTCTCGAATATGAAGTTTATCCCACATCTTCTGCTTCCCGAGGTCCAATAGAAAGGAATTCGGAGTTTGATTGGGTTTGGTAGTCTTGTAGGACCCCTAGCCCATTCAGTGCTCTACCTCCTGCTATCATTTCTCGAGACTCTACCTAAATAGATTTCAGGGAGAACCAGCTATCTGCAGGTTTGATTAGCCTTTCACTCCTAGACACAACTCATCCGTGTTTTTTTCAACAAACGTCGGTTCGGACCTCCATAGGATATTACTCCTACTTCATCCTGGTCATATCTAGCTCACGCTGCTTTCGGGTCTACTCCATGCAACTAATCGCCCATTTAAGACTCGCTTTCGCTACGGCTACAGCTCCATCGCTTTAACCTCGCTACATAGAGTAAGTCGCTGGCTCATTATACAAAAGGTACGCCGTCAGGCGTGTTCCGAAGAACATAGCCCTTCGACTGTTTGTAAGCTTACGGTTGCAGATTCTATTTCACTCCCCTTATCGGGGTTCTTTTCACCTTTCCCTCGCGGTACTTGTACGCTATCGGTTACTGAGTAGTATTTAGCCTTGGAAGATGGTCCTCCCGGATTCCCACAAGATTTCTCGTGTCTCGTGGTACTTGGTGGCCTCTCAAGAGAAAAAAACTTTCGCTCACCGGACTATCACCGTCTTTGGTCTGACTTTCCAGACAGTTAAGCTCAGTTTTTCTTTTGTAACTCTTTGATATATCAGTAGCTATATCTGAAAGGCACCGCTACCCCGCACATACAACGCCTACCAGCTATAAGTAAGTGCGGTTTGGGCTATTCCCCGTTCGCTCGCCACTACTAGGAGAATCTCTATTTGATTTCTTTTCCTAAAGGTACTTAGATGTTTCAGTTCCCTTTGTTCACAATTTAAACCTATGTATTCAGTTTAACTTATTAGAGGTTTACTCTAATGGGTTTTCCCATTCGGAAATCTCCGGATCACAGCCTGTTTAGCGGCTCCCCGAAGCTTAATGCAGCTTACCACATCCTTCATCGTCTCTCAGTACCAGGGCATTCACCGTAAGCTCTTAGTAGCTTAACATTGTTAACCATTAATTCACTCTAAGAGAATTTTTACCAGTTTAAGAAACTGGACATTTTTTAACCCTATGCAATTGTCAAAGACCAACAAGAACCCTCTCAGCAAGAGAGAACTTGATAAAACTTCTGGTGGGCCCAGGAAGAGTTGAACTTCCGACCTCACGCTTATCAGGCGTGCGCTCTAACCACCTGAGCTATAGGCCCTTATTGGGTCCTACGGCCCTCTTTTTCCACTGTTAGAACCCACAAACTTTTCAAAAGAACACGACCCCTAAAGAGTCTCTCAAAACTAAACAGCAGCAACATAAAATTAAGTACGACCATTGACCATTAGTTTCATCTTTAAATAACTAACGTCATTAAAAATTACTCCTAAGAAAGGAGGTGATCCAGCCGCAGGTTCCCCTACGGCTACCTTGTTACGACTTCACCCCAATCATCGACCAAACCTTGGGCGCCTCCCTCCTTGCGGTTAGGACAGCGACTTCTGGTGCAATTGACTTTCGTGGTGTGACGGGCGGTGTGTACAAGGCCCGGGAACGTATTCACCGCGGCGTTCTGATCCGCGATTACTAGCGATTCCAGCTTCATGAAGTCGAGTTGCAGACTTCAATCCGAACTGAGACCGGCTTTCTGAGATTAGCTCCCCCTCGCGGGTTGGCTTCCCTTTGTACCGGCCATTGTAGCACGTGTGTAGCCCTGGATATAAAGGCCATGAGGACTTGACGTCATCCCCGCCTTCCTCCGGTTTAACACCGGCAGTCTCCATAGAGTGCCCAACTGAATGATGGCAACTAGGGATAAGGGTTGCGCTCGTTAAGGGACTTAACCCGACATCTCACGATACGAGCTGACGACAGCCATGCAGCACCTGTCTCCTAGCCCCCGAAGGGGAAACCGTATCTCTACGGCTGTCTAGGGATGTCAAACCCAGGTAAGGTTCTTCGCGTTGCATCGAATTAAACCACATGCTCCACCGCTTGTGCGGGCCCCCGTCAATTCCTTTGAGTTTTAACCTTGCGGCCGTACTTCCCAGGCGGGGTACTTAATGCGTTAGCTTCGGCACTGTAGGGGTCAATTCCCACAACACCTAGTACCCATCGTTTACGGCGTGGACTACCAGGGTATCTAATCCTGTTTGCTACCCACGCTTTCGCGTCTCAGCGTCAAGAACGGCCCAGAAGGCCGCCTTCGCCACCGGTATTCCTCCAAATATCTACGAATTTCACCTCTACACTTGGAATTCCACCTTCCTCTACCGTCTTCTAGTTTATTAGTTTCGAATGCACTTCCTCGGTTGAGCCCAGGGATTTCACAATCGACTTAATAAACAGCCTACACGCGCTTTACGCCCAATGATTCCGAACAACGCTAGCACCCTACGTATTACCGCGGCTGCTGGCACGTAGTTAGCCGGTGCTTCCTTTAAAGGTACCGTCAAGCACTATGGATATTAGCCATAATGTTTTTCTTCCCTTCCGACAGGGCTTTACAACCCGAAGGCCTTCGTCACCCACGCGGCGTCGCTGCGTCAGAGTTTCCTCCATTGCGCAATATTCCCTACTGCTGCCTCCCGTAGGAGTCTGGACCGTGTCTCAGTTCCAGTGTGGCTGATCAACCTCTCAGATCAGCTAACCATCATAGCTTTGGTAGGCCGTTACCCTACCAACAGGCTAATGGTGCATAGGCCCATCCTTAAGTAATAGCTTATAAATAGAGGCCATCTTTAACCCCTGTGACATGTGTCACTGTGGTCTCATTCGGTATTAGCCCTCCTTTCGGAAGGTTATCCCCATCTTAAGGGTAGGTTACCTATGTATTACTCACCCGTCTGCCACTTTACTCATGTATTGCTACACTTTCTCGTTCGACTTGCATGTATTAGGCACGCCGCCAGCGTTCGTTCTGAGCCAGGATCAAACTCTTCAGTTAAAGTTTGTTAGAAAGCAAGCTTCCTAACTTAAGACTTTTTCTGAAGCGAAACCTTCTGGTTTCGTTCAAATGAATTTCATATGTGGCCCGTACTTTAATTTTTGGCGTCACTGCTATTTAGTTTTCAAAGACCAACTTCTGGAGACCCAGGGTTTTATGTTTCCTGGGTTTCAGTGTCAACTACTTTTTTTGGACTTTCTTACGGCTGTTTTACCGGGGAAAGCTTGAAGAATAAGTAGGGAACAACAACAGCAAGGCGTAATCTATTTATTTCTGGGCAAAAGGCAAGAAGAGAAATTAAAATAAATCACTATTTTGAAAATAGAGAGAGAAGGGGTTAATTTACACCTATGAATAACTATTTAATTATCGGCGGCGGGGTAACCGGGGTTTTACTAGCCAATGTCTTGGAAAGAAGGGGAATTGCCTTTAGTGGGCTTGAAAAAACCAGACAACTTGGCAACGGATTTAGTTTCGGCCAAGTTCGACTCTATCAAGACAAATCCGTGGGGATTCTGAAAGGCTTGGGGCACAATATCGAGTGGATAAAAATCGACGAACAAGCGCGAGAGAGAAAAAAGGGAGAGTGGGTGGCCGCACAGAGCGATTTTATCGACGAAGAAAAAGCGTTTTTGGGTGCACCTTATTATTGTCCAACTCAAAGTCTACACCCAATGATGGAATCGGCTAGCGAATCGGTGAAGCCTCAGTTTTCAACTGATAAAACTGTGGAACAAATTGATTTGGAAAAAAAAATTGTGACTTGCAGTGATGGCAGCGAACATTCTTATGAGCGTCTAGCTTGGTGTTCAGATCTTAATGGACTGTTGAAGGCCGTGAATCGCGCCTCTAAGTCTCTCACGAAAAAAACGAAAAGAAACGACGACTTCCAAGGCGCTGTTCACCTAGAGATGGAAGTCCGAGAAACAATTTTCGAGTTTAAAAACACAGTGGTTTTTCCCTTCCGATACAAAGACTACAAGTTGCGCGCTCTGGGAATCAATAAATTGCAAGGACACGACGATAATCCAATTAAATGCATCCATTGGATTGTCTTTATCGAACGGGAACTTACCGAAGACAGAGAAGAAGTTGCCAAAGTAATTCGAGCACTTAAACGAGAACTCACCAAAGAATTTGAAGGCTTAAAAAGCCTCGTAATTAAAGAGAAAATCGTATTTTATCCGAAACTTGAGTCTTACACTCCCCTAGAAGCAAAGAGATTAGAGCTATTCCCGGATGTATTTTACGTTGGACCCGAGGTCCAACTCACCGACAGCACCGTACAAAACTCCCCTCTAGACCTTACCCTTGAAAACTGTCAACGTTTTCAGGAGATCGTTTAAGAGGTTGAATCCCTGCGGATTACCAGGTAGTACTTAGGCGTAAAGATTTGTCTATCTGCCGAACACTGGTAAGTGTACGTGAGAGAGGGTAAAATGGAGGAACTAACAAAACTCGATTCCATCCCCAACTTGTTCGATTACTTCGACTACCGAGAATACCTACAAGATTACTATGGTTTTCATAAAAAGCGTAATTCGGCTTACAGTTATCGCCTTTTTGCTCGCAAAGCTAAATTAGGATCACCTAATTATTTAAAGTTGGTTGTCGACGGTAAACGACGAATCACCGACCGAACTCTCTTTCAGTTTTCGAGAGGTTTGGGCCTCAGCAAAGATGAAGAAAAATATTTTCGTGAACTGGTCATGTATCAAGAGGTTTCAGATCCCGACAGTAAAGAGATTCACCTTAGAGCCCTACTAAAATATCAGGAAAAACAAAGAACTGCTGTTCCTCTGAAAGCAGAACGAATTAAGTTTCTACTAGATTGGCATCATAGTGTCGTAAGGGAGCTTGTTAATCTAATTGATTTCTCAGAAAGCCCTAAGTGGATTTCTCAAAGACTTGGGGGAAAAATTTCCGAAGAGCAGGCAAAGGAAAGTCTAGAACTCTTACAACGTCTTGGCATCTTACTCAAGAATAAGGACGGCAAACTAGAGCAAAAAGAGCCCTTGCTCACAAGCTCGGATGAGGTTCCCTCGCATGTGTTGAGAAGTCTTCACAGAACTTTCTTGAGAAAAATTATTAATTCGATCTTTTCGATACCCCTAGAGAAGCGAGAGTTGTCCGGTTTGTTAATCTCGGTGCCCAACAAAAGATTGAAAGAGCTCAAAGAAGAAATTAAGGAGTTTAGAAAAAAACTAAATCGCAAATACGGGTTAGATAAAAACACCGATGAAGTTTACTATATAGGTCTGTATGCGTTCCCGGTAACCCAAGGAGCCAAAAAGAATGAAAACTAGTCCGAAAAGCATTTTACCCAACCTTTGTTTCCTGGCGATTTTAATCTACTCGGCAACAGCCCACCCGGGATTTGAAATAGGCAACGGTAAAAAAACAGTGAAAAACACTCCAGGCAACTATGAAATCATCATTCCAGACAAACTGGAAGTGGGCTTTTCAAACAAATTTACTGAATTAATCGCTCCCCTTTTCGAAGGAACGCCCAGAGCTAAACTTCAAATCAACATTGTTAAAAACGAACTTGTGGGAAGTTTGTCTGACCTTATTAATAATCTTCCCGTAGATAATAGGTGGACAAAAGTCAGTCTAGCCGGTTTCGATGGGATTAGAAACGAAGTCGTTCTGCCAAATAAAGTTCATCAAATTGAATACAGCTTGTTTTTTAAAGAGTTTGAACTGCTAGTAATCAATATTGAGGGGGTGCCAGGTTACTCCTCCAAATCTAATTTTGAAATGCTCCAAAGAGCGCTAGACACTCTAAAAATTAAAACGAAATAAAAAAGCACCACCCTCAGAATCCTGAGAGCGGTGCTTTAAAAATAATGCTTGATAGGTAATTATTCTTTAACCACCCAAACTTTGGTATTCGCAATAACGTCTTCAAAAACGCGAATAGGTACAGTGTAAACTCCTAAAGCTTTAATCGGTTCAGTTAAAAGAATATCTTTTCTATCAATGGTGAAACCCTCATTGCTGAAGGCTTTTTCGATATCTTGATTCGTAACGGAACCGAAAAGCTTATCATTTTCACCCACTTTTTTAGCTATGGAGCAAGAGATCTTCTCAAGCTTAGCCTTAACAGTCTCAGATTCCTTAACTCGCTTTGCGCGTTTGGATTCCATTAATCTTTTTTGATGCTCGAACTCTTTCAAATTGCTTCCAGTCGCAGGAAGCGCCAGGTTTCTCGGTAAAAGATAGTTTCTTGCATATCCGGGCGCCACATTCACAATGGTTCCGGCCGTACCAAGATTACTCATATCCTCTCGTAATATTACTTTCATGTTTGTTCCTCCAAATTTGTTCTTAGAATCTGTGGGGAGACCCTATTTTTTTTTCTTAAAATCCACGGACTCATAATGCCCATTCCCACTAAGGCATAAAAGCCCAATACCGTCGCCATTGAATAAATAAGAGTTCTGACA
Source organism: Deltaproteobacteria bacterium (assembly GCA_016875135.1). Taxonomy (GTDB): domain Bacteria; phylum Bdellovibrionota; class FAC87; order UBA2466; family UBA2466; genus UBA2466. The sequence goes on along the minus strand of VGSE01000029.1, from coordinate 2,178 downwards.
CCACTTCTTACTTTTCTTTGTTCCAATAACAAAGCAAGGCAAACCGAGCCTTGAATGAACATAAATCCACTCAAAACTCTAAAAATGCCCCCAGCTACGTAATGGTAGCTGGAAGTCACCACCAGTTGTCCTACAAAAGAAACAATAAACACCAAGCTAACCCACCTAGGAACCCTAAAGGTTTTGAGAGATTTCGAGGAGTAAAGGTTACTTTCCTCTTTTATCCACCCAAAATGGGCCGCAGCCCCTACGGAAATCCACAACGTCATGAGTGTTGCGGATAAGTAAAGAAAAGGCCCCTCAAACAGGATTAAGTCCTTCAAAGCTGCCCAATTCACCGTTTTCTGTAAGGCGTTGCCTGACTGTACGCGATCAACGAGCGTTGTTACCCAATTCATCCAAAAATGAGAGAGCGCCTGTCCTTGAACAACTGCTCCCCAAACCAAACAGGCCAGGGCAGATAACATCGCCACAGCAAGAGTTTGAGAAATAAGCTGAAAGGGTTTTACTTGCCTTTCGACACCGTCAGCAACAAATAACCCAACCACAAAAGCAAGCACGACTTGGGCAAGAGGAACCTCTAAAAACAGAAGCGCCAAAATAGCCCCCCCCAAACCGGCCGCTTTTGACCAAGGATTCGCAAAACGACAATGAGATAGGACCATCACCATGGGAGAAAACACCCACGTTGCGACCCCAACCGACACAAGAAACATTTGAGAAATCAGCGCAAACAGATCAACTGACTTCACTTCAACAGGATCTTGTTTGTCGTTTACAACTCTCATATTTTTAGTTTTGCACCGATGTGTAGAGTAAGTAAGCCAAGTGACGAGACCGCTTAATCGCAACACCAAGCTCTCTTTGATGAGCTGCGCATAACCCTGAAATTCTTCGGGGCACGATTTTAGCTCTTTCCGTAATAAACGAACTCAGAGTGGCTTTGTCTTTATAGTCAATCATAAACCCGGGTTCGGTGCAGAAACGACAGCCTTTACGCTTCTGAAAACTGCGACGCTCTCCGCCTCGCTCTCCGAAATCCCCGCCTCTATCTTGACCTCGGTCACTATTTTTATTTTCGAATCTTTTCATTTTACCCTCCAATTGTTTCTAAAATTACTTTTACTTCATCGACTCTAACGCCGGTCTTATTTGTATAACTTCGCTGGTATAAACTTCCTTTAACAATAATGTTCATACCTATCTTTATAGTTCCTTTAAGATCCTCTGCTTGCCTGTCCGTCACCACTATTTGGTAATAACCCCTAGAGGTTTTCGAATAGGCTTTTTGCTCTACCGATAATGTAAATTCCAATAGAGCCAATCCCGAAGGGCTATAAGCGAGTTGTCCAACCCGACTAATCTTTCCAGCTAGGTGAACTTGGTTCAATTTAACCGACCTGAAAAACTACTAAAGTCGACATTTAAATTAATGGTTTCTTTCCCGCTTCTTTTGCTCTTTAAATTCACGATTTTTTCTTTGTTCCTCTTCTGCCATCGCGATTTGCTGCTTGATCTTACTAAAATCATAATCAGCACTTTGAGCTACTGTTAAAAACCGAATGACATCCTCTGAAATTTTAAAATGGCGCTCGATTTCTTCAACTACACCGGCTTTGCCAGTGTAAACAATCGTAGAATACTTTCCAGAACGTTCGTTTTTGATCTCATAGGCCATTTCTTTGACGCCAGTATCTTCACGATGTTTGAGATTGCCTTGAAACTTAGCAATAACAGCATCGATCTTTTGATGGGTATTTTGAGCATCGGCATCCGAAATGCCAGGCCTCAAAATGTACACGGTTTCATAGGTGTAAGAACTTGGATAAGACATTTTTCTCCTTACGGTCAGCGGCCCGAAATGAGCCCCAGGCCCCAAAACTAAATTGGAGCAAGGATGACACAACTTGGCTAAAGGACTATCAGGAACTTCTTGCTTTTACAACCCAAAATCAAGAAGGGTAGGGGCTTGCAGATTGGCTAGGGTTTCATACCTGCACCCTTTGAATAGGCTTTTTAAGAGGTTCAAACGGCCATGAAGTTGGTTTAAGGGGCGGAACTTATTGGCCGTTTGACGATGAGGTGAATTATCAAATGAAACTCCAAGAAAACTTATCAAATCTTATAACCTTGGTCCTCTATAAGTCTTTGCAATTTAATAAAAAACATATCGGACCA
>VGSE01000028.1 GCA_016875135.1 Deltaproteobacteria bacterium | reverse complement strand
TTTGGCTCCGGCTACGAGTGAGCCGAGATCTAGGGAGAGCAAAGATTTATCTTTCAAACTATCCGGAACATCTTTGGCTATGATGCGCTGAGCCAATCCCTCCACTATAGCTGTTTTTCCAACTCCAGGGTCTCCGATCAGTACGGGGTTATTCTTTGTTCTACGTGATAAGACCTGAATGACTCGTCTGATTTCACTATCTCTTCCAATAACCGGGTCGAGTCTCCCATTGGCTGCCGCTTTAGTTAGGTTTCGAGTGTATCTTTCTAAAGCATTGTATTTTTCTTCGGGATTTTGGTCGGTCACTCTTTGCGTACCTCTGACGGCGGACAAAGCTTCTAAAAAGCCGTTTCGAGAAAGATTCCAAGATTTGAGTAAGGAAGTGAGGCTTGGATCCTTAGAAGAAAACATCGACAAAAAAAGGTGCTCAGTGCTGATAAAGTCGTCTTTAAGGGTGGTAGATTCCTCTTCAGATTGAACAAACAGTTTTTGAAGAGAAGAGGAAGTATAGGTCTGCACATTTCCGTGAACTTGAGCTTTTTTGTTTAAAATCGAATCTAGGTCCGAAAGGGCTCTCTTTGGTAAGCCCGATGAAATTTTTTCAAGACATTGAGTGACAAGACTGTCTTCTTGTTTCAATAATGAGTAAAGCAAGTGGTCGAGATCGACACTTTGGTGGCTCTTTTTAATGGCGAGGCTTTGAGCGTCAACGACCGCCTCTTGAGCCTTAACAGTGAACTGATTTAGGTTCATCGTTGTCCCCTTTTTCGGCAGAAATATACTGTAATCAGTATGGGGACCTATTTCAGAAAGTCAAAGGTAAGTCGACGTCTTTATTGAAAAAATGACTCGTAAAATAAAACACTTAAGCCCCCTTTCTCAACTAAGAAGGTACCCATTTTGGGGATACATCAAGCAGTATCCAAAGCGGTATGCGATAGGTCTTTTGACCTTGGGCTTGGTTGATCTAATTAACGTTACCCTGCCACTGTTAGTGAAGTGGGGAATTGATGCGATTGGGCCAAAGAACACAAAGCAATTGGTTTGGGCTTCGGTAGGCTATTTAGTGCTAATGATTCTTCAATCTTATGGGCGATATTTGTGGCGGATTTATCTCATGGGAACAAGCCATCTTTTGGTTGGGGATTTAAGAAAAAAAATGTACGCCCACATCCAAAAATTACCTTTGGAGTTTCATCAAAAGAATAAATCAGGCGACCTTATGTCGAGAGTTACCAATGATATCGAATCGGTAAGAATGGCTCTTGGACCAGGAATTTTGGTTACTGCTGATGCTGTTTTGATGCTGGTTTTAATTGTTCCACCTATGATGTTTTTGTCAGTTAAGCTTTCACTGTTAGCATTTGCCTTTTACCCACTTGTACCTTGGATCACAAAAAGAATAGGCAATCAAATTGACGAAATTTTTGGGGAGCTACAAAAGAAAATGGCTGGACTTAGTAGCTTTGCACAGGAGAGTTTTGCTGGAGTGCGATTGATTAGATCTCTCGTTTTGGAGTCGGAAACCTGTCGTCAGTTTCGGGCGTTAAGTGAGGAGTACCGTGACCAAGGAATTTCTTTGGCTCGATGGGAGGCTGTTTTTTCCCCGTCTTTAGGCCTACTTACCAATTTAGGAACTTTTTTGATTTTGTTGTTAGGAGGTTTTGATGTTTTAAAGGGTGCAATTACCATCGGGACTTTCGTAGCTTTTCAACGGTTTGTTGTTCAGTTGTCTTGGCCGATGGAGGCCATCGGTTGGGCGGTCACTATGCACCGAGAAGGTTTTGCTGCTCAAAGGCGAATTCACGAGATCTTGGAAGTGCCTCAAGTTAGTTCGGTTAAATGGCCCAGCGAAAAACCAGAACGAGATTCTAAAAATGCATTGGAAGTTCGAACCCTTGGTTTCCACTATTCTCAATTAGAACAGGCACATCCATTTTTTCTACAGTTAGATAATTTACAAGTTAGAATTGGGCAAAAAATTGGAGTTGTTGGGAGGGTTGGTGCTGGGAAAACCACATTTTTGAATCTTTGGTTAAGGCTGTACGAGCCCCCTAAAGGAACTCTTTACTTTGAAGGAAAAGATATCACGTCAATTCCTTTGGATGAACTTCGATACCAAATTGCAATGGTGGAACAGAACATTTTTCTCTTTAGTGAAAGCGTCCGGGGGAATATGCAACTTGGTCTTAATAGAACTTTAGATCCCGAGCTCCAGAAAATTATGAAGTTAGGACAAATTGAAGGTGAGGTAAAACAACTTCCCAAGGGTTATGAGACTCCTTTAGGGGAAAGGGGGGTAACTCTCTCAGGAGGTCAAAAGCAGAGGTTGGCGCTTGTTAGAGCTCTTGTAAGACAGCCCAAAGTTCTGCTTTTAGATGATTGTTTTTCTGCGGTCGATGTAGAAATTGAAAGCAAAATCATTGATTCATTTTTTGAGAATTATAAAGATCTTACAGTTCTTTTTGCGTCACATCGTCTCTCAGTCATGTCACGAATGGATGAAATTTGGGTTTTTGATCGAGGGTTTTTGGTTGAACGGGGAACTCACTCTCACCTATTGCAAGTGAGTCCGCTTTACCAAGAGCTGTGGAGTCAAAGCGAGCGAGAGGTGGAGAGAGAAAAGATGGGTTTAGGGGAGGGAGAGTTGTTTTTATGATGATGAAGCGTCCTAAACCTACTGTGCTGACGAAAACAATTAGAGTCCTCTCACCAGTGCTTAAACCAAGGGTGCCTGATTTTACTTTGGGGTTGGTGCTCGTCCTCTGTTCCACAGCTTGTGAGATTTTAGCTCCTTATCTCTTAGGAAAAGGCACTGATATAGTCATCGGTCAAGGAGCTCAAAATCCAAAACTAGTTAAAATTTCCTTAGCCTTTCTGGCCGTGATTTCGGCCAGAGCCTTAACAGAAGCAGTGCAAGGATGGGTGATTCAAAAGTCGGGACAAAAAGTGATCCACGACCTTCGACTTTTAGTCTTTGAAAAAATCCATGGGTTAGCTGTACCTTATTTTGATTCACATCCCACTGGAAGAATTTTAACTAGGGTTATTAACGATATTAAGGCGGTGAGCGAGTTGTTCACTGCTTCAATTTCAGTCTTAGTTTTAGACGTCACGATTATCATAGGTAGTTTGATTTCGATGTTCTGGATGAACCCGGCCCTGGCTAGTATTGTGTTAGTTACTTTTCCATTAGTGTTTTGGACGGTATGGAACTTTGGTGAAAAGTTGAGTGAAGCCTATAAAAAGGTTAGAAATCGTTTGTCGGAAGTTAATGCCTTTTTAGGAGAAAACATTGCTGCTGTTGCTACGATTCAAACATTAAACGCTGAAAAATCTCGAACTCAGACATTTGACGCCATTGTGTATGAACATACTCAAGCTCAAATGAAAGCTTTGAAAGTATATGCGTCCGTACAGCCTTTTGCTAATATCTTGAACGGATTTGCTATGGCGAGTTTGATGTGGGTTGGTGGGGTGTGGGCAATTAATGGGAAAATTACTTTGGGCGTGTTAGTTGCTTTTTTCGCTTACTTAAGAAATCTCTTTCAACCCATTAGAGACTTAGTGGAAAAGTACAATACATTTTTGACAGCTATGGTTGCGGCAGAGAGAATTGTTGCTGTTCTTGATGAAAAATCAGAATCGAGCGATGATTTGTCAACAAACTCAACCGATGAGAAATTAACTAACACTCAAATTGAATTTAAAAACATTTCTTTTAAATACCCTGCGCGAGACTCTTTGGCTTTGGATGATGTTAGTTTTTCAATTGAGCACGGCAAATCGCTTGCTATTGTCGGGGCCACGGGTAGTGGTAAATCCACACTTATTCGGCTGTTATTAAGATTCTACCAACCTTCGGCAGGTAAGATTTATTTGGGCGGGAAAGAGTTGAGTCAGTTTGACCGCAAGACTTTACGGAGGCATCTCGGAGTCATTCAGCAGGAAGTTTATTTGTTTAGTGGCACGATACGGGCTAATTTAACTCTAGGTAAAAAAGGAATAAGCGATTCCTATCTAGAAGAGGAGTGTCGCAGGACCCATCTGTGGAATTGGATCGAGAATAGAGGTGGTCTTGACTTGATGGTATTCGAGGGCGGGAGTAATTTATCGCTTGGTGAAAGGCAATTACTAGCTTGCACCAGAACTAGAGTGTTTCAACCTGATGTTTTAATCCTAGATGAAGCTACCGCTAGTGTTGATCCCATTTCAGAGAAATATTTGATGTCGGCCATCCAGGAGGGGTTAAAGGGAATGACCTCGATAGTGATTGCTCACAGGCTTTCAACAATTAAAGCTTGTGATCTAATCATAGTGATGAGTCATGGTAGAATAGCTGAGCAAGGGACTTATGAGTCTTTGCTTAGGAAAAAAGGGTTGTTTTTTGAATTTCATCAAATTTATTCTTTACAGGGGCAAAGGAGAGCTTCTCAATCTTGAGTGAGACATAAAAAAAGACGTTCTAAACCGATTGCCACACCGCTTGCCCCTTTTATGTTACGAGCTGAATTAAAGAGATCTGTAGGTTCAGGGTGTGGGGGTTTTGAGGATTTGATCCGTTCTTGAGACTCGTGTTGGTACCGACGCTTGAGCTCTTCTAGATCGGCTAGTTCTCGACAACCATTGCAAATTTCCATGCCCTTCCAATAGATCTCGAATCGTTCTGCTTGGTTAGTTCCTAAAATGGGCTGTGAGAGCGGACTTACTGCAGCTGGGTAGTTATTAAGTAAAATTAGGGTTTCTTTAGAAAGAGAGGGTTCGACGATTTCGATCATGAGTTTAAAGAAGATATCAGCCCACGAGTCATATTCGGAAAGATATAGCGAGGTTCTTTTTTTTATTTCATTTGCTAAAGATTGAGTTGAGGTGAAAAGGTTAAGATCTAGTCCAATAAGATCTTTAACCAAATTATAAACTGATTTGTATTCTATTTTTAAAGGTTTAGCAGAAAGAGTTTGTATCAGCTGAAGGACCTCCTTTTCAATCAGGTTTACTGGAGAGTTTGGGCGATAAAACTCAAGCATGGTGAACTCAATAGAGTGGATTGAGGTCTGAGGATCATCTCTAAAACACTTGCAAATTTGGTAAATAGGCTCTTGAAAATCCGACAGTATATTCTTCATTTCAATTTCGGGAGAAGTATGAAGCTCCCCCTGACCCGCAGAGTAAGAAACTTTAAGAGGGTCTATAGTGCTTTCAAAGGCTCCCGCTGTAACCAGAGCTGGGGTTAATACTTCAAAATACCCTTTATTATCAAGAAATGAACGGGTGTTTCGAAGTAGTTGCGCCCACTCTCGACGTTTATCTTTAAAATTAAACGGGCAATAGCTCATAATGTAATTTCAGTAAGGATCGGTTGAGGGGGAATAATCGTCAAGCTGTTTAAGTTGAAATTAAACGGGAAATTGAGAGAATTAGCTTTATGGAGCTGGATCTTGTTTATACTTGGATAGATGGAAGTAAGCCACATCATTTGATTTCCAGACTCTGGCACTTCATTCAATATGTTAAGACTTCTGATAACCGGATAAACCGTTGGGCTAATCGCAACGAGTTAAAGTTTTTACTTCGTTCTATTAACTCAAGTGTAATCGAATTTTTTCTTAATAAGATTCCTGGATTGAGCGAGTTTTTTATTTATTCTAACGATGATGTGTTTTTCTTGAGGCCCATGATCCAATCGGATTTCTTTTCTGAAAATAAAGCCAATATATTTCTCAATCCAATTGTCTCCATCGATGACCAACTGTCGAACTATGACAATGGTCATGTATTCGGTAAAAAAAATGCAAATGGTCTACTGAGTTCTATTTTTGGCTATCAAAAGAGAATGCTAATAGAAGTCATTGATTGTGACAAAACAACTATTAAGAATTTCTTCGGTACATTATTCCCTGACAAGTGTTCCTTTGAATGTGGGTGAATTGTATGACGACTTTACGAGTATCTAAGTGGCTTAAAGAGAAATATCCGTCACTGACCCAGCGGCAGCGGGTAGAGGCAATTGAATCAGGGTTGGTATTTGGATTTCCTAACAATAAATTTCTTAAAAAAGGTGAAAAAATTAGTGGTGAAACAGGCCTAAATTGTGAAAAATTAGAAACACATATTTCAAAACTAAAACAGGGAAATCCAAACGAAAATATTCAGATTGTGTCCGAACACGAGGGAATAGTCGTCATTGATAAGCCCTCCGGAATTGCTAGCCAGCCGATAAGTTTATTCGATGAAAATACCGTCACTCAGTGGGCTCGCTTCCATTATCCATCTATCAATGAATACTTTCCCGAACCGCAGCCTACTTTAACGCCCCATCGGTTGGACATTGGAACAAGTGGAGTTTTGGTTGTGGCTTTGAACCAAGATTCTTATCTTTACTGGAGAGAAAAGTTTCTAAAAAAGCTTGTTAGAAAAACTTATTTGGCTTGGTGTTGGGGTAAACCAAAGGACAATAACTACTGCGTGGATTATTCCATCGCCCATGCCCCGGGAGACGCTGCGAGAATGATAGCGCTGAAAGGAAATGTTCGATACAGACCACCCGTTTTGAAAGCTCTTTCAAATATGAGAGTGGTAAGACGAGTAGAGGAAAAGAATGTGTTTCTGGCAGAAATTAATTGTTCTACGGGTGTGACACACCAGGTGAGGGTTCATTTAACCTCACTGGGCTTTCCAATTTTGGGAGATAGGTTGTATGATCCTCTTTATGAGATGAGAAACTTAAAAAGAGAGTTTCATGCTTTAAGAGCCGTGTCTTTAGCAGTTGAAGATTGGTACACAGCTGTCGATACGGAGGATTTTCTTGAAGAAAACTAAAAAAGGGAGAAATACTTAATATTTCTCCCTTCTAGAATATTTTAATTTAACAAGGTCTAACTAAAGCTTAGCTTCAGCCGTGACCGCATTTGTTTCAGGGGTAGATTCTTCTTCTTCAATTGTTTCGAAGTCATCTTCAGCCATAGCAACTTCTTCATGGGTCAAGAAATTGACTCTACGATAAGTGTCGATTCCAGTTCCAGCTGGGATCAGTCTGCCCATGATAACGTTTTCTTTAAGCCCCTTGAGTCTGTCGATTTTACCCTGAATAGCAGCTTCGGTAAGAACCTTAGTTGTTTCTTGGAATGAAGCAGCTGAGATAAAACTTTCGGTGCTTAAAGAGGCCTTTGTAATTCCTAGCAACAACGGTTCAGCAACGGCTGTCTTCTTACCTAGTTTTTTAACTCTGTCATTTTCCGTTTCAAAACGGAAACGTTCCACATGTTCTCCTAATAAGAAGTCTGTGTCGCCCGGTTCAGAAATTCGAACTCTCTTAAGCATTTGACGAACAATCAGCTCAATGTGCTTATCGTTAATTCGAACGCCTTGTAATCGATAAACCTCTTGGACCTCATCGACTAGGTATTTAGCCAAAGTCTTATCCCCAAGAATTCTTAAGATGTCGTGCGGGTTAGCAGCTCCATCCATTAGAAGCTCTCCAGATCTGACATGGTCGCCTTCTCTCACGCTGATATGTTTGCCTTTGGGAATTAGGTATTCTTGAGGTTCACCATGTTCCGGAGTAACGATAAGTTTTCGTTTCCCTTTACTGTCTTTACCAAAAGAGACGACCCCATCGATTTCACTGATGGCAGCCACTTCTTTTGGCTTGCGAGCTTCAAATAGCTCTGCCACGCGTGGAAGACCCCCGGTGATATCCTTTGTCTTCATCGTTTCGCGAGGAATCTTGGCTATAGCATCCCCAGGGAAAAGCTGATCGCCGTCAAACACGGTAATGTTAGCGCCGATAGGAAGTAAGTAGGTGGCTTTAGCTTGTTTATTTTCGTCTAATACTACCAAACGAGGTCGTAAGTCGGTGTCTCTAGAATCGATAATTACTCTTCGGCTAAGACCTGTAACCTCGTCCACTTGTTCGGAAACGGATAAACCTTCGGCAATATCGACGAAAGAAACAGTACCACCCTGTTCGGATAGAACTGGAACCGTATAAGGATCCCATGTTGCTATTACTTGACCCTTGGTAACCTTGCTACCTTCTTGAACGTTTAATTTTGCTCCGTAAACCAACTGGTAACGCTCCCGTTCTCTACCTGTATCATCTAGAACGGCTAACTCCCCATTTCGGTTCATTACGGTAAAAGTTCCCAGCCTATCTTTGACAAGATTAGCTCTGAAAAGCTTGATAGTGCCTTCGTGTCTGACCTCGAGTGAGCTTTGTTCAGCCCGACGAGTTGCAGTTCCGCCCACGTGGAACGTTCTCATGGTAAGCTGCGTGCCAGGCTCACCGATACTTTGGGCAGCGATAATCCCTACGGCCTCACCGATGTTAACGAGATGACCTCGTGACAGATCTCGACCATAGCAAAGACAACAGATTCCAACTTCGGCTTTACAGGTCAAACCGGATCGGATGACTACTTTCTCAATGCCGGCTTCTTCAATAGTAGTCATTTTTTCTTCATTGATCTCTTCGTTAGCCTTGACCAAAACTTTTCCGGTGTAAGGATCCGTAATGTCTTCTAGGGCTACTCGACCTAAAATTCGGTCCCCGATAGCTTCAATTATTTCTCCACCTTCGACTAAAGCCGCGATTTCTATTCCATCGGTTGTCTTACAATCATATTCAGAAACAACGATATCTTGAGCAACGTCGACAAGACGACGTGTTAAATATCCTGAATGCGCAGTTTTTAGAGCCGTGTCGGCCAACCCCTTACGAGCTCCGTGAGTCGAGATAAAATATTGTAGCGCATCCAAACCTTCTCTGAAGTTAGCTGTAATTGGGGTTTCGATAATTTCACCAGAAGGACGAGCCATCAATCCGCGCATTCCGGCTAATTGCCTAATTTGGGCTGCACTACCTCTCGCACCTGAATCTGCCATCATGTAGATGGAGTTCAGAGATGGGATGGTAATCTTGTTTCCGGTCTTATCTGTGACAACATCAGTTGAAAGCTCTCCCATCAACTCTTCAGCCACTTGTTCGGTAACTTGTGCCCAAATATCGATGACTTTGTTGTATCTTTCCCCATCTGTAATAAGACCTTCAGTGTATTGGTTCTGAATTTCTTGAACTTCCTTGTAAGCACTATTGAGAAGATCCGCCTTTTTTCTGGGAATCTTCATGTCTTGCATACAAATACTAATCCCACCTCGGGTGGCATATTCAAATCCGAGAGAGCGAAGCTTATCAGCGAGCATTACGGTTCGTTTGTTACCCGCTACGCGGTAACACATGTCCATCAACTCGGATAAAGCCTTCTTGTCCATGACTCGGTTGTATTCATCGAAGGGAATCTCCGAAGGGATGATTTCTCTCAGAATTAACCTGCCCGGAGAGCAATCATACATCTTGGTCTCACCCTTAAGGTTAGAGACTCGGACGTTAATTTTTGCATGGAGATCCACTTCTCCGATTTCATGGGCGTAAATGGCTTCTGTTGGGTTTGAGAAGGTTTTTCCTTCTCCCTTACAGTTAACTCGTTGTTGGGTCATGAAGTACACCCCAAGAACGATATCCTGAGTCGGATCAATAATTGGTTTACCGAATGCGGGTGACAAGATGTTGTTTGTGGACATCATTAGCACGCGAGCTTCCAGTTGTGCTTCCACACTGAGCGGTACGTGCACAGCCATTTGATCACCGTCAAAGTCAGCGTTAAACGTTGAGCAAACCAATGGATGCAATTGAATAGCTTTGCCTTCAATAAGTATGGGTTCAAAAGCTTGAATACCCAAACGGTGAAGAGTTGGGGCACGATTGAGAAGAACAGGATGCTCTTTAACCACTTCATCTAGAATATCCCAGACTTCTTCTTTCTCTTTTTCCACCATTTTCTTAGCGCTTTTAATGGTGGTTACAAAGCCACGTTCTTCAAGCTTATTGAAGATAAAGGGTTTGAAAAGCTCCAAGGCCATTTTCTTCGGAAGTCCGCACTGGTGTAATCGAAGCTCTGGCCCTACAACAATCACTGAGCGGCCTGAATAGTCTACCCGTTTACCAAGTAAGTTTTGACGGAAACGCCCTTGTTTTCCCTTGAGCATGTCACTCAAAGACCTCAATGGGCGTTTGTTGGGCCCAGTGAAGGTTCGTCCACGACGACCGTTATCAAACAAAGCATCGACAGCTTCCTGTAACATTCTCTTTTCATTACGGATGATGATTTCAGGAGCATTTAGCTCTTGAAGTCTTTTAAGACGATTATTTCTGTTAATAACCCGACGATAAAGATCGTTGAGGTCGGAAGTAGCAAACCGGCCACCATCCAAAGGAACGAGTGGTCTTAAATCAGGTGGAATTACTGGGATGACATCAAGCATCATCCACTCGGGTTTATTACCTGAGGCTTTAAAAGCTTCACAAACTTTTAAACGTTTTGCTAGTGCCTTTTGTAGGGTTTCACTGCTTGTTTTACTTAAGGCTAAACGTAATTCTTTTGCTACCGCATCTGGATCAATCTCCCGAAGCATATCGCGAACCGCTTCTGCTCCCATTGCGGCTTTAAAGTCAGTTTTATAAGTCTTTCGAGCTGCTGAATACTCATCCTCCGACAGAACTTCTCCCTTCTTCAAAGGGGTCTTTCCAGGATCGGTAACTACATAAGCTTCACAATAAAGGACTCTCTCAAGATTTTTAAGAGTGATATCCAGCAAGGCTCCGATTCGGCTCGGCAAGCTTCTCAAAAACCAAATATGTGCAACTGGAGTTGCTAATTCAATGTGGCCCAGTCTTTCTCTTCTAACTTTAGACTGAATAACTTCAACACCACACTTTTCGCATACCACTCCGCGATGCTTCATGCGTTTATACTTACCACAATTGCATTCGTAGTCTTTTACAGGTCCGAAAATCTTTGCGCAAAAAAGGCCATCTCGTTCTGGTTTGAAGGTTCTATAGTTGATGGTCTCAGGCTTTTTTACCTCACCATAGGACCAAGAACGAATTTTCTCAGGACTGGCTAAGGAAATCTTAACAGCCTTAAAACTAAGTGGATCTTTTGGCTTATCAAAAAAGTTTAAAAGGTCTTTCATATTGTTGCATCCTCCATAAGCTCAACATCTAGCGCTAAGCTTTGAAGTTCTTTGACAAGAACGTTAAAGGACTCAGGAAGTCCAGGCTCTAAAGCATTTTCCCCTTTGACAATAGTTTCGAACATTCTGGTTCGTCCAGCTACGTCATCGGACTTAACGGTTAGCAGCTCTTGTAGACAGTAGGCGGCTCCATAAGCTTCAAGAGCCCAAACCTCCATCTCTCCAAGTCTTTGACCACCGAATTGTGCTTTTCCACCGAGAGGTTGCTGAGTGACCAAGCTGTAAGGACCGATGCTGCGGGCATGAATTTTTTCGTCAACCAAGTGGTGTAGTTTAAGCACATACATGACACCAACAGTAACATCGTGTTTGAAAGGTTCACCCGTTCTACCATCGAATAGAATTTGCTGGCCATTAGCAGGAATTCCTACGTCTGTTAGAGCTTTACTGATTTCATCTTCAGTGCAGCTATCAAACACAGGGCTTGCGATGTGCAAGCCACCCCGGAGTCTACGTGCCATCTTTTTAAGTGTGTCATCGTCTAGTTCATCAATCTCCTGTTGCAATGTCTTCGATGGGAAGAACTTCTTAACTAACTTTCTTAACTCAGTTGCATTCCATTTTTCCAAGTGCTCTTGTACTTTTAAACCAAAGCCTTGTGCAGCTCTTCCTAAGTGGGACTCAAGAATTTGTCCGACGTTCATTCGTGAAGGAACGCCTAGTGGATTTAGAACTACTTGAACGGGAGTTCCATCTTCCATGTAAGGCATATCTTCCACGGGGAGTAGTCTAGAGATGACGCCTTTGTTTCCATGACGTCCTGCCATTTTGTCTCCCACAGAAATTCTGCGCTTAATGGCTACATAAACTTTAACCATCTTAATGACGCCTGGAGGAAGTTCGTCCCCCTTCTTGAGCTTTTTAACCTTTTCATCAAAGAAGGTTCGAATGTTTTGAACCTGAGCTTCGATCGCAGCCACCATTTGACCCACGTTAGCTTCAACATCCGCTGCCAGAGGGATGTGCTTGATTAGGTCAAAAGGGATACTGCTGAATAGGGTACCATCAATGACATCACCTTTTTTGAGCAGTTGATTTTCACCAGTTGAATCAAGGAGTTTACCCGTTGTAGTTTGTCCAACTACTAGAGAAGCAATCTTTTTACGAGCCGATTCCTGAAGAATTCTTATTTCCGTTTGTTCATCTCGTCTCAAACGATTTTCTTCTTCTTCAACAATACGGGCTGTACGTTCGTCTTTGTCCGCACCCTCTCTAGAAAAAATCTGAGCTCCAATGACCGTTCCTACAACACCCGGAGATACGCGTAGAGAGGAGTCTTTAACATCTCCAGCCTTTTCACCGAAAATAGCTCGCAGTAACTTTTCCTCAGGGCTGAGTTGAGTTTCTCCTTTGGGAGTGATTTTTCCAACTAAAATATCACCTGGTTTAACTTCAGCACCTATCCTAACTATTCCGGTGCTATCCAGATTCATCAACTGTTCTTCACTTACATTGGGAATGTCTCGAGTTACTTCCTCTTTACCTAGTTTAGTGTCTCGAGCAACACACTCAAATTCTTCAATATGAATGGATGTGAAAGTGTCTTTTCTAACCAATTCCTCACTTAGCAAGATAGAATCTTCAAAGTTATAACCGCACCAGGGCATGAAGGCTACGACCACATTTTGACCAAGAGCTAGCTCTCCCATGTCAGTACCAGGGCCGTCTGCTAACACATCGCCTTTTCGAACTCTTTCCCCTATTTCAACAATAGGTCTTTGATTGACACAAGTATTTTGGTTGGATCGACGATATTTAACTAAGTTATAAATATCGACGCCAGATCCTGCAGCGGTTTCCTTTTCATTAATGCGAACCACAATCCTTGTGGCATCTACATAGTCTACGATTCCGCCGTGCCGTGCGATAACATTAACACCCGAGTCTCTCGCCACCAATTTCTCCATACCGGTTCCTACCAGGGGAGCTTGGTTTTTAAGCAGAGGTACCGCTTGCCGTTGCATGTTTGAACCCATTAGGGCTCGGTTGGCATCGTCGTTCTCTAAGAAGGGAATCAATGATGCTGCGATAGAAACTAATTGATTTGGGGCTACGTCCATGAGGTCTATTTCTTCTCGGCGAGCTAGTACCGTCTCTCCCTGCCGACGAGCTGGAACAAATTCCCCTTCAACTTTACCAGCCTTTGCTGGAATTTTTGCCTGTGCAATAGTGTGGTTTTCTTCTTCGAGAGCAGAATAAAAAGCCACCTCATCCGTTATTCTTCCATCAACGACTTTTCGGTAAGGAGTTTGAATGAATCCGTACTCATTAACCTTTCCAAAAGTTGATAGTGACGAAATTAAACCGATGTTTGGACCTTCAGGGGTTTCGATTGGACAAATTCTTCCATAGTGAGTCGCATGAACGTCACGGACTTCGAAGCCCGCTCTTTCTCGGGTTAGCCCGCCTGGTCCAAGCGCAGAAAGACGACGTTTATGAGTGACTTCAGATAATGGATTGGTTTGATCCATGAACTGGGACAATTGGCTGCTGCCAAAAAACTCTTTAACCACTGCCGCCACTGGCTTAGCGTTAATGAGATCATGAGGCATTAAAGTTTCTACGTCTTGGAGGCTCATTCTTTCCCGAATTGCTCGCTCCATTCTTACTAAGCCCACTCTAAACTGATTCTCTAAAAGTTCCCCAACAGCTCTGACTCGACGATTTCCAAGGTGATCAATGTCATCGATCTGTCCTTTTCCATTCTTAAGATCAACTAGATATTTAACCACAGCCAAAATGTCTTCTCTGGTTAAAGTAGTGTTGTCGATTGACGTGTCGAAAGAGAACTTGTGATTAATTTTCAGACGGCCGACTTTAGATAGGTCATATTTTGTAGAATCAAAGAAAAGACCGTCAAATAGAAGCTTGGCAGTTTCAAGTGTTGGCGGATCTCCAGGACGCAAACGTCGGTATATCTCAATTAGGGCTTCTTCTTGAGTTGATACCTTGTCTTGAACTAGAGTGTCTCTTAAATAGGTTCCAACATTGATCCTGTCAGTGTAGAGAATCTTGAAATCAGAGACCCCTTTTTCAATCAATAGATCGATCTTTTCGTTACTTAGCTCTTCATTGCATTCAAGAAGAACTTCACCGGTCTCCATGTCTACAACATCGTGTGCAGCAATTTTGCCGGTTAACAGATCTCGCTCAATTGGAAATTTTTTAATCTTTGCATCTTCTATTTTCTTTAAGAGAGAAGCTGTGAATTTCTTATTTTTTTCAACTACGACTTTGCCATTATCATCAAGCCAGTCATTGTTGGCTCTCTGCCCCGCATAGAGTTTGGGTTCAAAGTGAAGGAATATTTTTCCTCCTTTGCCAAAACTAATAGTCTCGTGGTCGTAGAAATATTCGAGAAGCTGCTCGACCGAATATCCTAACGCTTTAAGGAGGATGGTAGCGTGGAGTTTGCGTCGGCGGTCAATTCGAACATAGATGACATCTTTATGATCAAACTCCAAATCCAGCCAAGAACCCCTATAAGGAATTACTCTGGCTGAATAGAGAAGTTTGCCACTACTATGAGAAGCCCCTTTGTCATGGTCAAAGAAAACTCCAGGGGAACGATGCAACTGACTTACGACAACTCGTTCAGTCCCATTAATGATGAAACTTCCGCGGTCGGTCATCAATGGTATCTCACCCAGGTAGACCTCTTGCTCTTTAATATCTCGAATAGTTCTGGCTTGAGTCTGTTCGTCAACGTCAAAAACATTCAAACGTACTGTAACTTTAAGAGGAGCCGCAAAACTCATTCCGCGGCTTCGGCACTCATCTACGTCATATTTTGGAGTTTCGAGTACATAGGATTCAAAGTCCAAACTTGCAGTATTGTTGAAGTCACTGATGGGGAAAACGGACTTAAAAACACCTTGCAGACCGGTCTGAGTCCTAGATCTAGGCTCAGAATTGGCTTGCAAAAATTTATCGTAAGATTCCTTTTGAACCTCAATGAGATCCGGTATCTCAATTAAAGGTGGAAACTTACCAAACTCCTTACGAAAGCGTTTGCTTTCAAAAAGGCGTGGAGAGGTGCTCATGATTTACCCCATTTTTAGCTAAGTTTTGAGTGTACGAAAAATAACGTTGAACCCAAGGCTTACTTAATTTCAACCTTAGCGCCAACAGCTTCAAGCTTCTTCTTGATTTCTTCTGCTTCTTTTTTGGTGACGCCTTCTTTTAATGTTTTAGGGGCGCCTTCAACTAGATCTTTAGCTTCTTTGAGACCAAGAGTCGTGAATCCACGAATTTCTTTAATAACGTTAACTTTCTGGGCGCCACCATCAGCCAAAACAACGTCAAAAGCTGTTTTTTCTTCTGCGGGAGCTGCTGCTGCTCCAGTGGCAGCTACACCGACTGCAACAGGAGCTGCTGCGCTAACTCCATATCGTGTTTCAAATTTCTTAATGAACTCAGAGATCTCGAGCAAATTTGCTTTATCGAAAAACTCAAATACTTGTTCTTCAGTTACTGCCATGGGACTTCCTCCTAAGTGATTAATTAGATTCTTTTTCTTTTTTAGCTTTCAATGCACCAAGAGCATATCCAAGTCTGTTAGGACCGTCTTGGAGAGCATATAGAAACCGTGTGGGGTGCGACTTGAGCGCCCATAAGAAGCTTACCAGTAGCTCGTTTCGGCCAGGGAGTTTCGACAGAGCCACCATCTCTTTTTCTGAGATAACTTTGTTGAGAGCTATACCGGATTTAAGCTTAACATTAAAATTTTCTTTATTTACCCACTCCATGATCGCTTTTGCGGTCATGACAGCATCACCTTTACTGTAGGCTAGCAGAGTGGGACCTTCGAACTGCCCACAAATTTCCTTGAAGGTGGTGTCATTAAAAACACGTTTGGCTAAAGTATTCTTTACTACTTTGACTCGGACATCTTTTTTACGAAGAGCCAAGCGGAATGAGGTCATTTCTTCCACTGTCAGTTTAGAAAAAGACATCAAAGCAATAGCAGAAGCCTCTTGGATTCCTTTAGTTAACTCATTTACAAAATCTTGTTTTTCTGCGCGATTCAAGAAAAACTCCTAATAGCCATTGGGCGTTGGGCACCCTAGTTTTGTGAGCAGACAATTAATACCCAAAATTTAATTCCGTCAACCGATTTCTGGTTATTTACTACAAACTTCGTGCCATTGCATCTAATCCTTGGGTATCAATAATGATACTAGGACCCATCGTAGTAGACAGAGCAACTTTGCGAACGTAAACTCCCTTTGATGTGGTGGGTTTAGCTTTAAGGATATTGTCGAACAATACCATAAAGTTTTCCTTTAACTTATTAGAGCCAAAGGATTTCTTCCCAATCATCGTGTGAATAATTCCTTCTTTTTCAACTTTGTATTCAACTTTACCCAATTTTTGTTCTTTGACGGCTTTCCCCATTTCAGAAGTCACCGTTCCGGTTTTTTTATTGGGCATTAAACCTTTTGGACCGAGGATTTTGGCAACTTTGGTTAAGTCCTTTAAGGCATCTGGAGTGGTGATCAAACGATCAAAATCCATCCAGCCTTTTTCAAGTTTTTCTAAGAGGTCATCATTACCTACATAGTCAGCACCAGCGTCTCGAGCCTCTTTTTCAGCTTCGCCTCGCGCAAATACTGCTACTCGAATAGCCTTTCCAATCCCATGAGGTAAAACAGTAGCTCCGCGAACCATTTGATCAGATTGCTTGGGATCAACGCCAAGCTTGATCGCAACGTCCACAGTTTCATCGAACTTTCTATTCTGAAAGCCTTCTAAAAGAGCTAGTGCTTCTTCAAGGTTATACTTCTTGTTGCGGTCTACTTTGGCCGCATTAGCTTTATAAATTTTTCCTACAGACGGCATTTTTACTACTCCCTAAAAACTTAACCAACTACTTCTAAACCCATGCTTCTAGCAGTCCCTGTGACTTGGCTGATAGCTGAATCTAAATCGACGGTATTTAAATCTGGCATTTTAGTTTTTGCAATTTCGGCTATTTGAGCCTTATTCACTGAACCAACCTTTGTCTTATTGGGAACCCCTGAACCCTTAACAATGTTGGCAGCTTTTTTGAGTAACACTGCTACCGGAGGAGTTTTTGTAATAAAAGTGAAAGAACGATCCTGATAGATGCTAATCACAACCGGAATAATCATTCCGTTGGTGTTCTGAGTTTTGGCATTGAACGCTTTACAGAACTCCATGATGTTGACACCGTGTTGACCAAGCGCAGGTCCAACTGGGGGAGAAGGGTTGGCTTTTCCACCCGGAATTTGAAGTTTTACCATTGCAGTGAGCTTTTTCATCGTAAATCCCTCTTAACTACTTTCAAAAGCTATAATTAAATAACTCTATTAATTCTTTTCTACCTGTACGAAATCCAGCTCTACTGGGGTCGAACGGCCGAAAATACTTACCATAACTCGTAACTTACCTTTATCCGCTTTAACTTCTTCGACTACACCATTGAAGTTAACAAACGGACCATCAATAACTCGCACGCTTTCCCCTTCCTCGAACTGCACTTTTGGACGGGGTTTTAGTGTTCCCTCAGTCATTTGGTTAGCTATACGAGAAACTTCTTCTTCAGGTACCGCAGGTGGGTTGATGGCATTTCCCACAAACCCCGTAATTTTTGGGGTGCTTTTTACCAGATGCCAAGTTGTGTCAGTTAATATCATCTTAACCAGCATATAACCAGGGAAGAATTTCCGACTGGTTGTTTTTTTCTCCCCACGAACCAACTCGATAACATTTTCAGAAGGGATAAGAACATCTGCAAAGTACTTATCCATTTTTTGTTGTTTGATTCTCTCTTGAAGAGCTAACTTAGCTTTTTGCTCATAACCGCTGTAAGTATGAACAACATACCACTTATATTCCGAATCTGCTTGAACAGTGTTGTTGGTAGTTTGCTCTTCTGATGTTGGATTCAAATTCTCAACTTGGTCTTTTTCATCCTGATTCACAGATATTCCCTTTAACTTAATAAGTAACCTATTACTTTGCCCCACATAACGTCAAAGCCAGCTAAAATAAGGCTGATAATAACGATACAAACGAGCACCACCCAAGTCGACTTCATGACGTCATTTTTACTAGGCCAAGTTACTTTTTTTAACTCTAAAATGACCTCTTCCATGACTGTATTTACTTTTGGGTGCCGCAGCAATACCATGAAAACAACCAAAGCTGCAATCGCAGGAACTAATTCAAGGCCTATTTTAAGCCCTGGTAGACGTCTGATTTCATACACCGTTGTCGATAACCAAACGACAAAGCTGCGGCTTAAAAACCATGCCACCATCGAAGAGAGGAGGTACGAACTGATAATAATCTTCCGGTTATCCATAAGTAAACGACAGTTCTGCCGCAAAATACTTCAAATTTCAAGTAAATGATTGAAGATTTTGTGGTAATTCTTACCTCTCAAAATCTTGAGGGGGGCAAGAGCAGGCTCGAAGAATGTAGCCTAGCTGCAAAGTCCTGCAAATATTGGGGGTTGAGCGATAAGAATGCAAAAAAATACAGAGAACTCTAGAGAACAAAAATTGCCTTGTGGGCGTTTGGTGACCGTTCCTTTGGACAAACAAAAGCAAGATAATGCTAAAAAGTTCGAGATTTGGAAGGAGCAGCTAAAAAACTATCTTGAGCAAAATCGGCTCAAATATAGTGAGCAACGTTGGAAAATCGCAAAGCTGATTCTGGGAACCAAAGGCCACTTTAATGCACAAGAAATTGTTCAGGAAGTGATGAAGACGCATCCAGGGATAGGACCCGCGACTGTATATAGAAATTTGAAGCTTTTGTGTGACGCCCGAATACTTAAAGAGACTCTAGTAGATGCTCACGGGGTGGCCATTTACGAAGCTTATGATGAGTTACACCATGATCATATTGTCTGTTTAGACTGTAATGAAATTTTTGAGTTCCATAACTCAAAAATAGAAACGCTGCAGGCTGGTGTGGCTAACGAGATGATGTTTACCGAGGTCCGGCACAAGCATGTTATTTATGCGAAATGCCGATACAAAAAGAAAAAAGTATAGAAAATAGAATGCTACTGAACTAAGCCAGGAATTAAATATTATAGTTCACTCGGGGGATCGGGCTCGAAAAAGACATCAAGAATAAAAATCATAATCTCTCTTATCGAAACGACCTTTTCCAGATTCCCATAGCTGTCCACGATAATAATGTGACGGAATTTCCCCTCTTTCATTTTAATTAAGACATTGCCAATAGTTTCAAATCTTTGAACACAAACTGGGCGGGGGGTCATATAGTTGGATACTTTTGCAGTACTCCAAGGAATATCGTGAAGAGAACACTTCATTAAAACATCTCGTTCAGTGAAGATGCCAACAACTTTTGTTCCTTCAACAACGACTAAGCTGCCGATGTTGGAAGCTTGAAGTGTGGCGATAGCATTGGAAAGGGACAGTTCAGGTTCGCAATGGATGGCACGTTTAGCTTCACCCAGTTCAGCTATCGGTCTTTCTAGGAGCTCTCGAAGCAAGTGCTTCATAAAAACGTCCTTTCTGTTTTATGAGGCGAAGTTGTCCAAGCCCCTTACTGAGGCGGCCTATCTTTAACGTCGGGTTGGCTTACGGAATGTAAACAAGCGCAAAAGCGCAAAAAGATGGAAATTCAACCACTTAAGCCGTGGTCTGATGTGCTCCTTAGTTTTATTATAACACGGCGAATAATAAACTCAAATTTGAGGGGAAAACAGGACGCCAGGGAGTCGAACCCTGAACCTAAGGATTTGGAATCCCTCGCTCTACCAATTGGAGCTAGCGTCCTATAATAGAAAAGTAAAAAAGGAGGGTTTTTCACCCTCCTTAATCACTAAGCTTTAACTTCTTTATGGCTGGTATGACGTCTGCAGTGCTTGCAATACTTTTGAGCATTTCTACGCTCAGAATGTTTGCTCTTGTTTTTAGTCGTTGTGTAATTGCGACGTTTGCACTCAGTGCATTCCATATTAATGATTGTCTGCATACTTCCTACTTCCTAACTATTCGATAATTTCAGTTACGACCCCAGCTCCTACCGTTCTGCCACCTTCACGGATAGCAAATCGGACTTCTTTTTCCATAGCGATAGGAGTGATGAGTTCTACCTCAACTGCGACGTTATCGCCAGGCATAACC
>VGSE01000027.1 GCA_016875135.1 Deltaproteobacteria bacterium | reverse complement strand
AGAGAAGTAGGAGATCGGCTTAGGATTATCATTGAGAACTATCAAAACTATGAAAACACTAAAGGAGTAAAAATCCCTTAAATTCAATAGTTATTGGGTAAATTTAGTTTGACGATTAAATCGAATCAAAGCCCCATAAAAACAGTGGAAGAGTAGGATGTAAATTTCTCTTCTCATCTCCAAAAACCAGCTGAATGACGTCTAACTCACTATCTAATGTAAATTCAGAATCAGAAAATAAGATGGTTCCCTTATCTTTAGACCAAACATGCTCAATTTTGTTTATTTTAAGAAAATTCATATAGGTACTTAAAAGAAGATTTTTGTCCAGGATCTTAATTAATCCGAGTGCGCCTTCCCACTTTTCTTCAGCCACTTGTTTTAATAAAGAAATATCAGCGTCTGAGGGAGCTATGAGTGTTAATGGTTGGTTAGGAAAGTATTGTTTCTGACAAAAAGAGATATTTCGTTGAAGCTCTGAGGGTTCTCCTGCCCACTCATGAATGTAATCGGTAAAATCAGCCCCCTTATTGACAACAATGTAAGATGATAGCTTCCCATCTTTTTCCGTAACAAAAACCTTCGATTGGGGTGTCTTCAAAAGTTTTTTCTGCTCTTCTAAAGACCGATCTAGACGATAATTCTGTTTTTGGTACAGGCGCCAAATAAGATGGGAATCCTTGTCAAAATCCATCGGGCGAACCTCACCAAAATCTCCTCTCATCATCGAAGTAGAGAACCTCAAATCTTGCTCCCTTCCCGCGCGATGAAACCCTAAAGGCAAATAGAATTTTTCTTGATCGGACCACAAAACTGCAATGAGGCAACCCTTTTTTTTAAGTTCCAGACAGGCTTGCTGGACTAATTGACTTGCAAAACCACGTTTTCTTAAATCAGGATGGGTCGCTACCGATCCCAAAAGTCCAAGCTTCATCCTCACCATGGGATGCTGAAATTCCCTATCAATAAATGCAACATGGGAGACGACTCTATCCTGCTCAATCACGCAAAGAGACTCCCCTCCCGGACAGGATTTAAATATCGAAGGGTATTCTTCTTGAAAGATCCGTAGCTCATTCAAAGATGTTTCTTTATTAAGAAAATTAAGAACTTTTTCTTGAACCGCCTTAGGGGAATTCGAAAAGACTTGGTAGGAAACCTTGATAGTTTGAGATAGAGAGGCATCTAAACTCATAAAATTCTCCTTGAGACTTCATATTGTAGTCTCAACAGAATTCTATTTCAAAGAATTGATGTTTTCTTAATTAAAGAAAGGAATTACTAGGGTTAACACACTAAGCAATAAAGAAGAAGCTACCGGAATTGTGAAATTATCATCAATAGGAGCAGGAAGTAGTTCAGCCACAACACTAACCGTGCCTCCCATAACTCCGAAAAGAATCGCTTTTTCTAACGGCATTCCAAAATAACCTGTCCCCATCAGTAAAGTTGCAATTGCAGTAGAACCCAAATTCGCTAAGGCTCCTTCTAAACTTTTTTTCCCAACAAGTTTGTGCCGTCCATAAAGACTCCCTACGACTGCGGCCACGGGGTCTCCAATAGCTAGATAAATGACGCTCAACAAAACGATGGGCTTTGGAAAAATAGCCACAACAGTGAACAGACCAATCACAAAAAAAGAATTTCCAGAAACACTCTTCAACTCTTCCCTACGCATAATTTTACCGAAAAGCCGCAAAGCCACATCATTCATTTCTGGACTTTTAAGACGGAGAAAATCTAAAACTACCAAGGGACCGCCGATCAACGCCAAGAGAAGCAAAGCAGTCGTTTTTTCTACGAGAAAGGCGTAAAGCGAGAAACAAACCATTCCCATCATGAAATGATAAAACTTCCGTTCAAAGTGAGGTAAAGAACGATGTCGATTTAATATCTCTAATTTAACGCTCTTAATAGCAGAGGCCGGCCTCATCAAAGATGCAGGAGCCGTTAAAACTGTTGAAAGCAAATATTTCATGTTGAAAACCTCACTTCCTTACACAGCAAATTTGATACCGAGTCCTAACAAAACCCTAACATTGAATCTAAGTATTTGTTTATACTATATTTTATATAACCATGCATCGCGCTAGACATCCTCAAAAACGGCAGTCATAGCGCGTAATGGTTTACGCATGTTGAGTAATAGTTTTTACAAGGCTAGTCTTTGAAAAGTTTCTTTTTATAAAGAATGTTAAAATAAAAAATCCCCATGAAAACTACAATTTCGTCATCTCTGGCATTCCAATTAATGAGCCTTTTATTTATTGGTCTTCATGGGCTTTCAATCATGGAACAACTTCAGGCGGTCACAGTACCTCCTAATTTGATTGCCGACCAACTTAATTCAGCCCAGCTCGTGGCTGATGTCTTCATTGAGTCCTTAAATTCAATGAACGATCCTGACGCTATTACGAAAACAATTGCCTCAGCTACCATCTTAAAAGTTCATCGAGCAAATTCTAGACAAAGTAACGTTAGAGAACGAGACACTATTGATATCGAAGTTTTAGGTGGTGAACTTAATGGTCTTGGGGTGATGTATTCAGGCCTCCCTCGCCCCTACACAGGACAATCCTATCGCGTATTTTTAAACCCTATCAACTCAAACGGCATTAATCGATACGTCATCACCGGATTTGAAAAAGGCTTAGAGCCTTTAACCCAAATGCGTAAATCAAGCCGTAATCGAACCGATGGCAGTAATGGCGCGGGTAACGGCCCTTTTCTCTATTGGGATCCCAGATACTTTCCGATTCAGTTTTTGATTTCAGCTCCTTCTTTTGTTTCCAATCCAAGTTTCGTTGAGGCTATCGAAGAAAGCTTTAAACCGTGGCGAAACGATGCTGATATTTCCGTTGAATTTATTGCTCAGGGTTGTAACCAATCAACAAAAAATGAAAATGACTCTCTCAACACGGTTATTTTGGTGAAAGAAAACTGGCCTTTTGAGAGTGCAGCAATTGCGGTAACCAGAAATTTCTATATTTCTGGAACAGGTTCTAACGCCGGCATGATACTTGATTCCGATATTCTTCTTAATGGAGTTTCTTTTTCTCTTACAACCACGGGAGAGGCTGGAAAACATGATATTAGAAACATCGTCACTCATGAAGTCGGCCATTTTTTAGGTTTCGGACATGAAGTTGCCGTTGTTGACGAAGAAGCCACCATGTTTGCAAGTGCGGTTGCGGGTGAAACAAAAAAACGAACGTTAGCAACTAACGATATCCAAGTTTTGCGTTCTGCCTATGCCGGTGTAGGTACCAAATTCGATAACCAAAATATCCATTGTGCTGTTGCAGATAAAACCATAGGCTGCTTATCAGTTCATTCGTCTGAAACCAAAAACCTAAATTATTTTTGGCTCATCCTCTATCTTCTCACCACCCTCGGTCTAGGAAAATGGACTACCAAAAGGTATGGCTTTACTTCTGGTAGTTTAAACCGCCAAAAGTAAAGCCATACCTTTTGGTAGTTACTTTAATCTTTTTAATTCGATTTTGGCTTTGCGGGCAAAAGGGCTTTTGGGAAAACGTTCGATCAAATCTTGGTAAAAAAGTTTGGCATCTGTATTTTGGCCCATTTCTCGAAACGATGTTGCCT
Source organism: Deltaproteobacteria bacterium (assembly GCA_016875135.1). Taxonomy (GTDB): domain Bacteria; phylum Bdellovibrionota; class FAC87; order UBA2466; family UBA2466; genus UBA2466. Next base: position 16,780 of record VGSE01000027.1, on the reverse strand, counting down.
GTCGATAGATAGCATTGGGTATTAAAGCATCTTGAGAAAAGCTTTTTCTGAACTCGGAAAATGCCAAAACCGCCGAAGCATAATCTTTAGTCGAAAAAAGAGATTCTCCCAGTAAAAATTGAGCCTTTTTTCCATCCTCCGATTTAGGTTGAGCCTTAACCACCGCTCGAAAAATGTCTACCGACTCATCAAATTTACCTTCGTCAAAAAGTTTTCGGCCCAAATCTAAACTAGCTGCCTTAGGCTTTTCCTGAGCAAGTTGTTTCTGCGATAATTCTTCGGCAACTGCCCTTTGCTCAAGAGCTTGAATCCTTATTGCCAACGCTGCTAATTCTTTTCTTATTTCTTCAGTTTCTTTGATTCTACCTTGAGCCGATTCTTCAACTACGTTTCCGAGCTTAGCCATCTCAACACGCATCTCATCAACATTCGAATCTACTTCAGCTCTGTCTCCTCGGGTTTGACTTACCTCCTGTTTTAGCCTTTCAAACTCTTGCTCACGTCGAATTTCACTCTTCGTACGACAGGCTGGTAACAAGCAAAGAATAGCTATCAAACTTAAAACTAAGTTAAACTTTAAGGTTTTCATAGGCTCACCTCAAATCTTTTACTTAAATGGATCGGGTGAAGTTCCCGAAGTGTCCTCATCCATAATTTTTGTTTTTGATTGGGTTTGTCTCTGCAAGGCCCGATATTCTGCTTTCTCTGCCATCATTCTTGCTTGAGAGGCAAATTTTTTACTCGAATCGTAATAGCCTTCAGTAAAATCCTTTTTTGCCCTCAAATAAAAGTTTTCAGCTTTTCTAAAAAAATCAGGGGCTAAAGCATCGGCTTTAACTTTTTGAGCGGCTTTAATCGCAACATCGGCCAGAGCAAGATCGTCGATAGGCCGCGGATGGCATGCAGCTAGCCCCAAGATGAATAAAATTCCTGGGACTAGCTGAAAAAAACATCTCATAGTGAACTATCGGGAAAGCAGAATAAAAACGGCTCTGCGATTCTTGCTCCAAGCAGATTCATCATGTCCCGAATCTACAGGTCGTTCCTTACCGTAACTGATAGTATCAATGCGATCTCTAGCTATACCCGACTTAACGAGGAAATTTTTAACCGCATTGGCTCGTCGATCACCCAAGGCCATGTTGTATTCCACGGTACCTTTTTCATCACAATGGCCTTCGACTTGAACTTTGGCACTAGAATTGGACTTGAGCCAGTCAATATTATTTTTCAATTGGTTTTTTGTATCGGCACTTAACGAAAAACTATCAAAAGCAAAATAAACGGTTTCTAACTCACTCGAAGCAGTTCCGGCTTCCCCGGCGTTTCCAGACCCCACTACTGCGCTTTCCCCCGCAACTCCACCCGAAGTGTCGCTAGGATTCATTAGAGGCTCATCCGAGACCACTTCTTTCTTGCTACAAGAAGCTAACGCTACGATGAAACTCAGACTGATGACTGCCATGAAAGGGCTTCTTAGATGACGTAAACTTTTCATTATGAGACTCCTTTTTCAATATTTTTCTACTCTACTTTAAAGAGTACCTTAATTTTAAAGAAATACTACTGCAAGTCACGGTAATGATAAACACAATTAATATGATGCGCAGCGAGTCACTACTGAAAATTAAGGTGAAGAGTTCAAGATTTTTCATACGGTGCTAATTCAATATTGGCAGAGTAATCGTTTAAGATAAAATTTTGTCATGTTTAAAAAAAGCCTTTTAGCACTTTTGCTTTCTGCTTCTGTTTTTACCAATGCAGAGCAGCCGACTTATATTACTTTTCCCTCTGATGTCTCATGGAAATCCCAAGACAGTGACCATTTCACTGCGGTGTTTCGAGAAGGTAGAGAAAATCTAGCGGTGAAAGTTCTTAGTGCAGCCGAGAAGGCGCACAAGACCTTAAGTTCTATTTTTCCTGAAGGGCCCCAAAAAACATGGATTGTCGTCGCTGATTTTAAAGATTCCTTAAATGGCTATGCTCTCAATTTTCCCTATTCCCATATCGTGTTTTTCGCCTCTCCTCCCGCTCCCGGAGGACAACTTGCAAATTTAGATGACTGGATCTACTCCGTGATACTTCATGAATATGTTCACATCTTGCACATCTATCCGGCTTCGGGAGTTTGGAAATTAATGCGAGGAATCTTCGGTTCCTGGGTAATGCCAAATGGTATGATGCCCTCGCACTTGCATGAAGGTCTTGCTACCTTTCTTGAAACAGAAAACACTTTAGGGGGCCGAGGTCGAGGTGCTCTCTTCTCCATGTATCGACGAATGGCTGTTGAGTCAGAAACTTGGGGGAAAGAATTTGCCCCGCTAGATCTTTTTGATGGCTCATCGACCCGTTGGCCCTATGGGGCGTCTCCATATTTTTTTGGCTATGAAATTTATCATGAGCTTTGGTCGAAAAAGGGAAAACAAGGAATTTACGAACTTACTGATGAATACAGTTCCAACCTACCTTATTTTGTTAATTCTCCCTTAAAGAAAGTTTATCAAACAGACTATCCTAATCTTTGGAGTTTAATTTATGAAAAAACCCAGAAAAAAACTCAAGAGGAGATCGATAAGATAAAAAAACTACCATTATCAGAATTAAATTATTTAACCTCTAACCGAAGCTATAAAGGAGGATTAAGACTCTCCTTAGACAAAACAAAAGTAGCTTATGTTGCGGAAACAGCCCATGAAGTTAGCGGTGTTTATTTGTTAGATTTAGAGACAAAAAAAAGAGAGAAAATTACCGATATTCAGGATAGTGCTTTTCACAGCCTTTGTTGGCTAAAGAGCCAGGACTCAGAAAAACTGCTCTATATTTCCGCGACTCCTCAAGATGGATATGCCCTTAATGAGCTTTACGTCTGGAACTTTGCCACTCATAAATCAAACCGTCTCAAGACCGAACAAGGGGAGTTAAAACATGTTCATCGAGTCGAATGCTCTCAAACAGGAAATAAAGTTTGGGCTTATATCGATGAAAATGAAAATGGCAAAATTCTGGAATTGACCTATATCGAAGGCTCTTCTCAGGTTGATTCCGTCCTAAAACTTAACCGAGAATGGAAGGTTCCGGAAAGACAGTATGTTACCAGTTTGCTTTCGAGCACTACTTTTTGGTTTACCATCAAAGACCAATTGGTCACTCATCTTTATCGTTGGGGAGTTCAAGAATCCCCTGAAAAGATCTTGAGTTTAAATAAGGAGTTTTTCAATTTAAAAAGCACAGCCAAAGAAGGGGTCCTTGAAGCCATCTCCGATTTAAACGGGCAGTATGAAATTTGGGAAATCGACACCCTTAACAAGAAGCTCAAACAAAAATCTCGCGTTTTAGGAGGAATCAATAGTTTTGATCCTGAAAACAAACGATATCTTGTCAGTAGTTATCAGCACCGCGGTTTTGATATTGCCTGGGCCTCTCCCATTGAGTCAGAGCCCATTTCAATTCCCAAAACTGATTCCCCTAGTCCCTTACCAGAACCTGATAAAAGCTTAAAGCCCGTCACCAATTATAGCCCTTGGTCGACACTTCGCCCCCAAACATGGGTCCCTTCCTTACTTTTTGTTCCGGATGGTGCACAAATTGGAGCTTGGATTCCCGGATTTGATCTCACTCAACGTCATCTTTTCGATCTCTTTGGCGGGTACGACACTCGGGGTCTTCCGTTTACTAACCTGGCTTATACTTACCGATTTTCTAAAAATTCGTCTGTGCTCTCGGGTGTAAATTTTTCCCCTAGTTACTTAAGAATCACTAAAAGTTTTTTCAAGCGTTGGGGTGGTAGAGCAGGCTTTACCCAAGCGCTCCCATGGGGCTTGTCCAAAGCCAGTCTGAGTTTAATTTTTTATCGCTTAGAACCTTCCTTTTTCGGACCAGCAGAACAGTCAATCGGGTTAGAACTCGCTTTGAGTAGGTCATGGGGATTTGCAGCTCGCAAACAGTCGATCTCTGCTATCAACGGGGTTAAAGCTTCTCTCAGTCACACCCAGTATCTAAAATCCCTAGGGAGCGATCGAAATTTCTTTGCGACCTTAGCCTCTCTGTCAAGTTATTGGGAGAACCCCTTAGCCAGAAACCATGTTTTCTTTTTAGGAAATAAGTTGGGATACACGGAGGGAAGTAGTTTCATTAATTCTTTTTTCGAAGGTGGAGGAGAACTTATTTTCTCTCAAGGCCGAGGGCTTTTTTTGAATCGCGGCTTTCTTCCAAGTCTTTTTGCGGGACGACGGATGTTTAGTACCAATTTGGAGTATAGGTTTCCAGTCAAAACGATCGAAAGGGGATATGAGCTTCTTCCTGCTTACCTACATAATATCAGTGGAGCGCTTGTTGCTGATACTCTGTCGTTTGATCGAGGCCCTTCACATCCAACTTTCCCCAAAGATCTTTTTAAAAAATTTTACACGAGCTGTGGGGTAGAACTCAAAAGCCAATGGAAATTCGCTTATTACTTGCCGACAGAAATTCGTCTTGGTACCTATCACGGATTCGGCCCCTTAGGAGAAAATCTTTACTTCACTCTAGGAATTGAGGCCGGGCTTTGATGAAAGAGATTAATTTTTACCTGCACTCTTTCACTTAGCCGAAGCACTTTTTACGGACTTAGCTTGATCCGCAACCGCTTCAAAAATGTTCCAAGCCTTCAGGTAGGATACTGCCTGCTGAAGTTGGTAATCGGTTTTAATGAAGTCTTTTGGATCATCCACTCGAACTTTTTTACCATTTTTCTCGCGAATGGGACGATTGTCTTTGCTCTCTTTTTCACTTTTGGTGACTTTTGAAGGATCCTCGGTGGGATCCGCTTTTTCTGTTGATTCGCCTAATTCATTCACTAAATGGCCTTCCAAATCAGCCTCTCTTAAATATTTTCCTTTACGAGCTTTATCGATTAATGCGGTATCCAGACGGTCGACCTCGATATCCGGTACAATCCCTTTTGATTGGATCGATTTTCCATTCGGAGTGTAATAGCGAGCTACCGTCAATTTTAATCCCGCTTTATTCTCTAAATCGATGACAGTTTGTACCGACCCTTTTCCAAAAGTGGTCTTTCCGACGATAATGGCGCGTTTATGATCTTGTAATGCTCCGGCTACAATTTCAGATGCACTTGCACTGGCTTCATTCACCAGCACTACAAGTCTAAAGCCTTTATAGGGGTTTTCTCCTCTAGCGTACTCGACCTCTTTTTTTGCTTTGACTCTTCCTATCGTTGAAACAACCGGAACCCTATCTAGAAAAAGCCCCGAAACATTTATGGCCTCTTCGAGCAAACCTCCAGGATTGGAGCGAAGATCAAGGACTGCCCCTTGAAGAGGTTTGCCGTTTTCTTTTGCCAGTTTTTCAATCTTACTTCTTAAATCCCGCGCTGTATGGGCCTGAAAATTTGTGATTCGAAGCCACGCATAATCGGGCTCGATAAGACCGCCCTTTACCGCCACTACTTTAATAATGTCTCGTTTAATTTCGATGGGTAAAATCTTCTCGGATCCTTTACGAGCGATATGAATAATAACGGCAGTACCTTTTTCTCCTCTCATCAAATTCACCGCTTCTTGAAGATTCATCCCTTTGGTCTCTTTTTTAACTTTTTTAGCCTTATCTTCGATAATTAGAATTTTATCCCCCGGCTCAACTCCTGCAGCAAATGCAGGTGTATCTTCGATGGGAGTCACCACGGTTAAGTAGCCATCGTTGATAGAGATTTCAATACCCAGCCCACCAAACTTGCCGCTGGTATCAATTTGCATTTCTTTAAACTGCTCCGGGGGGAGATAGATTGTGTGCGGATCTAAAGTTGAGAGCATCCCTTTAATGGCTCCCTCAATCAACTTTTTTGAGTCCACTTCTTCTACGTAGGTAGCTTGCACATAATGAAGCACTTTAGTAAAGACATCAAGTTGAGCGTAATTGGGGGCTGCGGAGACTATTTGATATGCTCCGAAAGCCACAGTTAAAACTATGCCCGAAATGATTCCCAGGAGAGTGCCAAAGAACAACTGCCTCTTTTGCGTCATAATGGGGACTCCTTTTTAGGCTTATCGGAACAAACCCATTATTTCCTTAAATTAATCCTGACTTACTTGTACATTGGTGACAATAGTCCTGTCTTTTGCCGAGAACTTCCATTTAAGCCCCCCATCCACCAAATCGATAGTATCCCCAGGACGCACAAAGTTATTTATTTCATGAGCTCTAAGATAGAGTTCATTTAACTTTTGATTGAGTTGGGCTTCGCTGTAATCCAACACAATACTTTCATAGGTTTGCCCTTTAATTTGATAGCGTAAACTTACTAATCCAGATCCAAGGGGTGTCTCGGTCAAATCGATTGCCTCTCGTTTGCGGATTTCTTCTAAAAATTTATCTTTGATTAGAGGACCCACGGCCCCCGTTTTGGTCGGGGCCCATCCTTTTTCCAAAAAAGTTGAGGCTACCTTCAAAGGCTTTGGCTTTTCTGGGTCGGGTCTCGACAAAATTTCCGATTTCAGTTTTGCATCACCTTGGAGATAACTCGCCAATTCCTGCTGCAGTGCTTTTGTAACAGAATCCAATGTCGGTTCATAAAGTTTAGTAGTTTGGAGAGCCAGGGCGGATGAATACCCTCTTGCTTTATAGAACTCGGGGTGTTCTTCAGGAAGTCGGCTTAAGATTTCTCTCCAACCGGCCCATTTGCTTTTTTCCCAATCCTGTAAGACCCTAGCCGCTCTGTCGGGATCTCTAAAAGTATGATCATATTTCGCTCCTAACCAGTTTCTAAAAACTGGGGATTCATTATAGAGAAGAGCAATTCTTTCGGAGGGTGTAATTGACACTCCAGGTGGAGTTCTATCCTTTTCAGGAACTCCAATCATGTCTAATAGTGTCTCTCTGACTAAATTTCTTCCATTGGAAGCTTGAGTTTCAAAGAGCATGTGCCCCACGCCAGGTATCGTTGTGATAGCCATTCGAGGATATTTTTTCTGAAACGCCGCTAGAGGCTCCGAGAATTCGAAAGGCTGTGGTACCCCAACCTTTCGAGCAAGCTCCTTATTTCCGGGCCACCACTCATCCTGCTCTCCAATCAGCATCTTCCCCGCAATACGATCAAAAGGTTTTCTTTTCGCCCAAGTAAACTGTCCCTCAATTTCACCAGCCCATTCGCCTCCGGCTTCATTTTCTACAATCGGCTCACCCCCCAAATACTTCTCCCCAGGAGTTGTAATTTTCTCGTAGGTATATTTTAAAGCTGGGTGAAAATCTCCTGAAGGAGACATTAAAAGAAAGTCCGTTAAGTCATTAGGATAACGTTCTACATACTCTTGAATAATACCAGGACCGAAACTGTGTCCCATCATGTAAATGGGAATCGGTTTTCCATTTCTTTTCGCTTCACTTTTTACCTTGGTCACAAGTTGATGAACCCATTCCATAAAGGGTTCTATCTTCTTAAGTTTTTCACTCCCTTTGTTTTCACCATGGAAAGGAAGATCAAAGGAAATTCCTGCTATTCCAAAAGGCCTTAAAATATTCTGATTCTCCTTAAAGTTGTTTCCACTCGCCTTAGCAGTTCCTGAGCCGTGAAAAAAAATAACGACCGCTTTAGCATCTTTGCTAACTAAAGGAACCGAGCCATCTTTTCTGGGCTCTGCCATGGTCGAATAAATCATAGTTTCTAACTCCGGATCCCACCGTTTAAAAATATGTCCCCTTTTTATTAAGGAATCTTCTGCTGAAATCAAAGCTGCGGGGTCTCGAGATAGGTCTCGGGCACTTTGAGCACGAGACAATTTGGGAAGAATGTCTTGAGCACAATTGAGTGAACTAGGTTGATTTGCCTGAAGCCTTAAACAAACAACAGATACGAAAAAAGAGAGTAAAATTTTTAATGCCATCTTCATCGCCTAAGCACCCTGTTTTTTAAACTACGTTTCGGCTGTCTAGCAGTTAGACATAATCATGAAATTTTTGACTTAATCTGGTCGAATAACCCCTTAAGAAAACTTAACTTTTTAACCGATAACTTGAGAACTAGTTTTAAACTTTTTTTGATGCAGGGTATAATACACTTATGAAGGATGGGGTTCAAAACGAACGGGGGCAGGTTGCGATTCTATTCGCCCTGGTTTTTACTTTCATGTTTATTTTGTTCGCCTTTGTTGTCGACTTTGCTCATCTAATCAATAACAAAATCAATTTACAAATTGCAGCCGACACAGCTGCATATACTGGAGCCGCTTGGCAAGCCCGCACTTTAAACCAAATCGGACAGGTCAATTATCATTTAAGACAAGATTTTAAAGAATTGGCCATGAGAATAAATGTCACTCATGCAAGGCACAATCGAGAGTTCCCTAGAGGAAACGGTTTTATCAGGGGAGGCAATGGACAATCCTCGCACCAACCCTTCGTTTGTCAACAAGCTCACGGATACCGTTCTCTCTCCGGAGTAAGCTACCAAAAGATCACAAATCTTTGCGCTAATGCCGACCCGAGAACAGGGGGATTGCCTCCTATCGTAGTGCCTCCGGTCTTCGCTTCTTTCGACCCCTTTCAAGTGGCTTTGAACCAACAACTCACAAGGATCCGCGATATTGCCGACACTCAATGCCGAGCGGCTGCTTTTGATAATCGGGCTTTGGTGAATCACTTGGCTCAAGTTTACATCAATCGTGCCCAATTCCATGCCAATCAAATCCGACAATTAGAAACTTTTCTAAACGAGGATATGGCCGCAGAGGAGCCTTCGGAAAGCGCCAATCACCCTCTAATGAAATCGGTATACGAAACGGTTCGAAGAAATTTAAGTCTTTCAAATCGCCAACAAAATTTCCAAATTGATGTCCTAAGACCCAACGGAAACCGTTATTTGGACTTAAGGCAGTATGCCACCAACGCTAAATTTTTCTATTATGACTTTAGCACCGCTGGAAGTGGTTGCGTCGCGATCCCTAAAAGAACCGATAGTATTCCAATTATCGCAGGATTTGAAAAACAGCAGGACATTATGACTTACTTTGCAGTTAAAGTTTCGGCAAAACCCCGACTACTTTTCATGCCGGCCAAATGGGTGGAGTCTGCTTTTCCTAATCTCGAAGCCTTTTCAGCGGCTAAACCTTTTGGAAGTCGCATAGGGCCCAAAGGTAATACCGACTTTCTAGTCCCGACTCCGGGACGACCCAACAATGCCAATCCGATGGTCAATTTTAGTTTTGTTCCTAATGACGACCTGGGACTTTTAAATGCAAAACGTCTGGCTCTTTTTGATCGATTCCATCCCTTTAATGATCAAGGGCGTCCGGACGGAAATCAAAACACCGGTTGGCCGGAACCCGATCGCACCGCTATTCGAAGCGCTCTTCAACTCGTAAGAGCTCCCACCCTTTTTGATTCGATGTTTTATACCGTCTTTCCCGACCCGGGAAACAACATCAATAATGATTATATCGAGAGTGACTTTGCTCTAGCTCTCTTTCCCGATTTTTTGGAAGCCTCGGCCCCCGACAACACTTCGATTAACACCCCCGATCCTAGAACCGACCCCTACTTTAGAAATTTAAGTTCCCAAAACCGAGGGCCGGGATGGATTCAAATCAATGCACCCGCCGGTGGAGGCGGTGGGGATTATGGAAACTATGCTGAAGAGCAATTGGGTTCTCACTCCACTACCGGAGTCAGCCAGTTTGACTTTGTTGGGGACAACCCCAACGAGTTTGGTTTTGCCAATCGAGAACAAATTCACAGTGGTTGGACGCCCGATTCGCGTCGCGGTCGCATCGGTTATTCGGTCAAATTTATCTCTTTTGATGGACTCATGCGCTTCTTAGAAGTTGAGAGCACCGCCGGGGGAAAAATCCCCTTAGCTAATAAGCCAACCGGCGACCCCAACCTCAACAAGATTCTCCACTAGTGCATGCTTTACAAAGGAGGGGGGAACGTGATTATCTCCCGAGTCTCATGAAACTTTTAGCCGTCGATACTTCCTGTGATGAATCTTGTGCCGCTATCATCGATACCGATCGCTGGGCTCTTCTCTCTGATGTCATCCACTCCCATGTCGACAGCATGAAAAAATTTGGCGGGATCGTACCGGAAATCGCAAGCCGTGAGCATTTAAGGGGTCTTCCTTTAGCCGTTCACGAAGCACTAGAACTTGCTCAACTAAAACCGACGGATATTGATCACTATGTCGTTACGAATCGTCCGGGGCTCATCGGAGCTTTGTTAGTTGGATTGTCCTTCACTAAATCTCTAGCCTTCGCAAGTCAGAAACCCTTCTCTACCCTAAACCATATTGAGGCTCATCTTTTCTCTCCCCTTCTGACAACTTTAGAGGGGAAAAAGGCTCCCCCCTTCCCTTGGTTAGCTTGTGTCGTGAGTGGCGGACACACCGAAATTTTTCATGTGGAATCGTTATTCAACTACACCTGGTTAGGGGGAACTTTGGATGATGCTGCGGGGGAAGCTTTTGATAAAGTGGGAAAGCTTTTACAACTTTCTTACCCGGCCGGGCCAAAAATTGACAAGTGGGCAAGAGAGTCTGCGACTCAAGAACACCGTTCACGGCATAAATTTCCGAAAGCTAGAACCGAAAGCCACACTCTTTCTTTCTCAGGACTAAAAACGGCGGTGGCATTACAAGTCAAAAAAACCGACCTCTCTAACAGCGATGAAGTCCTAAGTATTGCTGCTTCCGCTCAAGAGGCTATTTTAGATGCTATCGTCGACAAGCTTCTTCACTCTCAACAAATCTTAGGGGTTCCAACTCTAGTCTTAACAGGTGGGGTAGCCTGCAATTCAAGGCTCAGGGAAAAATTACCCCAAGCCCACTTCCCTAGCCCCAAGCATTGCTCCGACAATGCAGCGATGGTGGCACTGCTTGCCGGTTACTATGCTAAAGATAATCGACTTAAAATTGAACCTTGGTCTGCAACGGCCTATCCCTCGCTCGATAGTTTTTCCCCTCATTCCATGGGGGAAAAATAATGGCTCACCCTAAAGAACTTTTAGCTCGTTTAGATGCTAATGCGAGAAAATCGCTAAGCCAGAACTTTTTAACCTCCCCCCACTGGGCAGAAACTCTCACAGCCGCCGTTATGGAAGGGGAGTCAGCTCAAGCTATTTGGGAAATCGGCCCTGGATTAGGGGCTCTTACTCAGTTGCTTCTTAAGAAAGCCAAAGTTCCTGTCACACTGTTTGAATATGACAAAAAACTTTCCGCCTTTCTCAGAGAGGAATATCCTGGAGTAGATTTAATTGAAGGCGATGTTTTAAAAGCTCCTCTTGAAGATCTAGCAAAAAAATCGGGAAAGGTCGCCGTTCTGTCTAATTTGCCTTACCATCTTTCTTCACCTGTCTTTTTCAAGCTTGTCGAAATCAAACCCCACCTGACCCGAGTCGTTTTAACTTTTCAAAAAGAGTTTGCTGAACGTCTCACAGCTAAAGTAGGCCAAGAGGCCTATGGAGCGTTAAGCATCATTGCTCAGTTGCATTTTAAAATAACAAACCTGGGAGTTCTCCCCCCTGGAGCTTTCTACCCGCCCCCTGCAGTCGCATCGCAAGCCGTTATTCTAGAAACCCAAACTCCTAAAGATTTAGATTTGGATAAGCTTTGCAAAGTTATTAAAGCCGGATTTTTGCACCCCAGAAAAAAAATGGTGAGTAACCTCAAGCAGATTTTTCCCGAAGTCGATTGGCTAAAAACCTTAGAATCCAACTCCCTCTCTCCCAATACTCGTGCTGAGGAAGTCCATGAGCAACAATGGATAAGTCTGAGTCTGGCACTAAAACGATAGATTTAATCCCATAAAGCAATCAGGGAAATTTCCGATAAGTATTTCATGAGTAAATCAAACGTTAAGCAGACTACACTTTTTCGCGGAATATACGAATTTGAGGATCCATCCGGTACCCTACTCGTATCAAAACAACCTCAGTTTGGCTCAGCAGATCTGTATGATGGAACTGCGGTAGCCGTTCGCCCTAATCAGTGTGCCCTCATCATTTATAAGGGCCAAATCACAGAAGTTTTGAAATCTGGACTGCATTATATTAATTCGGAAAACGTTCCTATTCTTACCAAGTTGGCCAATTGGAAATTTGGCTTTAATAGCCCGCTGAGAACGGAAATCTGGTTTTTTGCTGGTAATCAATTCAACTCTAGACGCTGGGGCACTGCCTCTCCAACTTTAGTACCCTTTGAAAATTATGGGTCGGTTCCTATCCGCAGCTATGGACACTACTCAGTCGGTATTAAAGACCCCAGACGCCTTTTATTAAAATTAGTTGGGACTCGACCCAATTTTGATCTTACTGAAGTGGAAAATTATATCCAGGGCCAAATTCAGGAACTTCTACCAAATTCGCTTACCTTAGTTAAAGACTTGCGTTTCATTAGTATTAAACAAGCTGAGGTAGCTGCTCACTTGAATAAAAAACTAAATCAGCGCCTTGACACGGTGGGGCTTATCGTTAGAAATCTGCAGGTTCTGTCGTTGCTTCCAACCAAAGAAGTCATTGAAGCTCTTGATACCAAAGTGGCCATGGATGTCGTTGGTAATTCCAGAGACTTTCTACTTTTTAAAGCTGCAAAAAGTTTGGGGGCTGGCCAAAGTGGACATGGTACCAATGATCCTATGCAAATGATGATGGGTTTAGTTTTGGGAAATAAGTTAATGGGGACGACTGAATCCAATGCAGTGGAACATCAACCCATTATCTCCACTAAAAATGATAGATGTAAACACTGCAACCAACCTATATCCTCGAATTACAAATTCTGTGCTCACTGTGGAAAGGAATTAAAATCATGAGTTTTGAAGTCATTTGTGAAAACTGTGGAGCCCCAAGTAGTCCGTCTGTTGGAGTTTGTAACTTCTGCAAATCCAGTTTTGCGATTTCTGAACCGAAAAATCCAAGTTTAGCAAAGTTAAAAAAATGCTATGAAGAGGGAGATTTAGATCAAGCACTCGCTTTGGCTCATGCTCTAGATACCGAAGAATCAAAAGTAAAAGATAGTATTTCTTTTCTCATGACCTACATAAAACTTTTAGTAGAAACAGAAGGCCCTGCTTACAAAATCAAATCCCTCCTTTTGCAAGCTGCGTCTTTGGACCCAGATAATGGAGATATTTTAGATTACTTAGATCTTATGGATGCAAAATCCAAGCTATCCCAAGAACGAAATGATTTCGGCGAAAAACTGCTTAAAACGATCCTGATACGCTCGCCCCAAAACGTACATGCGCATTTTATTCTCGGTAGTCATTTGTTTTGGAAAGAGAAAGAACCCTCCGGTGCACTGGTACATTTAATTAGAGCGGTCGAACTCAGACCAAATTTCCTAAGAGCCTGGGCCTGCTTGGGAGCTCTTTACTTAGAGTTGAAACAAGATGCACAGGCAAACCAAGCCCTTAGAAAATGTTTAAAACTAGAATCTAACCCCGCCATGATTAAATTTTTTGAATCGCAAATTCAATTATTGAAAGTCAAAAAAAAGGCAGCTTAGTTATTTATTATGCCCATACTATTCGCTGTTTTGCCTTCAACTTCAAACCAGTTAACAGCTCTTACTCACAAAAAAAACTTTAATACCTGCACCCTTTGAGTGGGCTTTTTAAGAGGCTGGTCCGATATATTTTTTCCTAAATTGCAAAGACTTAAAGAGGACCTAGGTTAGAAAACTTATCAAATCTTATAATCAGGTATTAAACCTTACATTTTAAACCCCGGCACAATAAATCGATAAAACTACAGTATATTCAAATACTTAAAATCAACCAATTGAACGATATAATGCAAAGTGTTATAACGGTGAACTTTTTAATTTTTAGAGGTCGCCCATTTTTAGATCCACACTCTTCATGCTACTAGTCCTATCAGCAGAGGCTATTGCCTCTCAGGCTCAAAACTATGGTCTGGGTGGAGTGTCGACAGGACGGGCGAATGCGGTCCTAGCTGAAACCTCAAACCCTCATGCAGCTTTGTACAATCCGGCCCTGCTTCCGGCTCAGCCCCAGTCTTTGTTCGGGTTTAGTACCGCCCTCCAAGAGGTAAAATTCCAAACTTCCGACAACCTAAAATTAAAAAACCAATCTCTTGCGACTTGGGCACTTGGACTTTCTTTTCCTTTTAAAATAACCAAAGATTCCAACCGGCAAGGTGGTTTTGGCTTGGCCATTTCAGGCCCTTTCCAAAAGCTTCGAAGTTTTGTGGCCTATGCTCCCGAGGATGCCTTTTCGATGAGGTACGGCACATCCGATTCCCAATTTAAAGCGACCCTAGGAACCGGAATCGAACTCTACGACAAACGGCTCTTTCTAGGTGGGGGACTCTCTCTTTATTTAAGCACAGCTGGAACGGCTGAAGAAACTTTAGTCGGGAAAAACCCGGTGGGAAGAATGGCCTTGGATGTCGGGCTAAATACAGCCGCGATAGTTGGGCTTTACACCGTGTTGAATGAGACTCAAGGGGCTCTTACTTTCCATCAGGCTCTGGATCCTAGCTTTACCCAAGCTATCGACGCGAAAATAGCCGTAGCAGGAGAGGAGATTCTACACCAGCCCTTGTTAGCGAAAAGCACTCTGTATTATGAACCCCAAGCCCTTGCCCTCGAAGCTCAGCATCGGTTTGGATCTTTAAAAGCCTCTTTAGGATTAAGTTATGAGTTTTGGAGTCGTTATAAAGCACCTATTCTCATCACGGAAGCTAAAGACAATTTAGGAGCCACTCGAGTGACTCAAGTAGGTCAGATCTCTTTACAAGACACCTTAAATCCTCGAGTCTCTTTTGAAACCGTTCTTTTGAGATCCTTAACTTTAAGCTCAGGCTATCAATATCGACCCACTCCAGTAACCGATCTCTCCGGCACAGAAAACTATCTTGATTCAAATGCCCATATTGTTGGGTTTTCCTTGTCTCACAGTATTTTGGAGAGTGACTTTTTACCGGGCCCCACCCAAGTCGGCATTTACGGGCAGTACCATTGGTTAACCCAGCGAAAGGTGACTAAATCTTCTCCCACCAAAGCGAGCTTAAAAGAGTTCAGTTTTCAAGGGACCGCTGCGATTTATGGGTTGTGCTTGCAGACTGCCTTATAGAAAGATAGGAATAGAGCTATGTCGAGAGTAAACACTGTTACCATTCGCAAAAACAAAGTTTCAGAGGGTTTTTCCCCTCTCGTAGCAGTAACTGCTTACGACTATACCTTTGCAAAACTAATTGATGGGTTAGTCGACATTGTTTTGGTTGGGGATTCTTTAGGGATGGTAGTTCAAGGCCAACCCAATACTCTATCTGTCACTTTAGATGAAATGGTCTACCACTCTAAATGTGTCGCTGCCGGGCTCTCGAACGCTCACTTAGTTGTCGATATGCCTTTCATGAGTTACCAAATCAATCTTGAAAGCGCTTTAAAAAATGCGGGCCGGCTTCTCTCCGAAGGAAAAGCCCACGCCGTCAAAATGGAAGGCGGAGTCTCTATTGCTAGCACCATCACGCGAATGGTCGAAATCGGTATCCCTGTCATGGGGCACATCGGTTTGACCCCTCAAAGTGTTCATGCCTTAGGGGGATATCGAGTACAAGGCAAATCGGACAGCGCTCGAGAGTCGATCATTCAGGATGCGATTGCTTTAGAAGACGCCGGCGTTTACTCCATAGTTCTCGAGGGGATTCCTCTAGAGTTAGCTCAGGCCATTACCGAACGAGTAAAAGTTCCGACTATCGGAATTGGAGCAGGCCCTCACTGTGATGGCCAAATTCTTGTTCTTCAGGATTTCTTAGGACTCAACACCGATTTTCAACCTAAATTCGTCAAACAGTTTGCAAGACTCGCCGAACAAACTCGAGCCGCCGTTAGTACCTACGCTTCTGAAGTGAAACAAAAGAGCTTCCCCGAGAAAGAACACTCGTTCCATGTTAATACTTAACTCACCCGAAGTTACCCAAGAAACTTGTCTACGTTGGAAACGAGAAGCCACTTTGGCTTTTGTTCCAACCATGGGCTGTTTACATGAAGGCCACTTAGCTCTCGTTAAGAAGGCTAAGGAACTCGCCTCGAGAGTCGTAGTCAGTATTTTTGTAAATCCGCTCCAATTTGCCCCGCACGAAGATTTTGAGAAGTACCCCAGAGTTTTCAACGAGGATTGCGAAAAATTAAAAAGCCTCGATGTCGATCTGCTTTTTCATCCCACAGTTAACGATCTTTACCCCGAGGGTTTCTCTAGTAAGGTTTCGGTAGGTGACATTGGGAATCGCTTGTGTGGGGCTTTTCGTCCTAACCATTTTGATGGAGTCGCTACGGTAGTTCTTAAGCTATTCGAAATTACTAGTTGTGATTTTGCTATCTTTGGAGAAAAAGACTATCAACAACTGACCATTATTCAACAACTCACTCGAGACTTCAATCTTCCCGTCTGCGTTGTCCCTCACCCAACGATAAGAGCCGAAGATGACGTAGCTCTATCCTCAAGAAACCTTTATTTAAGCAACCTAGAGAGGGTGGCCGCCCGTCAAATCCCCAGGGTTTTGAACCTATCGAGACAAGAAGCATTTAACGACCCTGCACAAACGGTCGAACAACTATTGGTCAAACTGCGTCCTCTTTTAACGGAACAAGGCCTTAAGGTCCAATACCTAGAGATCACTCAGACCCGCCAGCTCACCCCTGCAGATCCTTTAGCATCTTTAAAAACTCTAATCCTTCCCCATCTCTTCTTAGCCGTGTATGCTGGTTCCACTCGATTAATCGATAATATTTCCTTAAGCATCGAACGTTAGAAGGTAGGAGTCATGAAAA
>VGSE01000026.1 GCA_016875135.1 Deltaproteobacteria bacterium | reverse complement strand
CTAGAAGTAGAGTTGGAGAGATTAGTAAAAAATGGGTTGATTCAATTTCAAAAGCCCACGTAAAGGAGCTGGTATTAAGTTACTCTGATTTCGTATTCTTCAGCAATGCGATTCCAGCTGTATTCATTTTTTTGACCCAAGATTTGGGGATCAAAAACCGAATCGATGCCAACAATTGAAATTGAATAGGAGCTCTTTTAAGGCGAACAGCCTCTAGGAGCGAGGATTGAAATCCCTGAGTACTCCAACCGAAAGGGATGAAAAAGTCTGGACCTTCGGTAGGGGCAAAATTCATCACAGCATTGGCCTTTTTAAAGTGCTCACCCCATTTGAGTTTGATCCACCTTAATTGAAAAGGCCCTAAAAGCTCTGCGAGCCAAAATTTGAACTGAGGAAATTGAGAAAGATCTTGAGCGAGAGAAGCTGCAGTCTCGGGGGTTAGATACATGAGAAAACCTTCACTGATTACAAGCGTGTTTGTGGAGCCTTTGGCAACTTTCGAGAAAAATTGTTTTCGGTCTGCAGTTTGAGAAAGATCCAACTTCACCAATTCAAATTGGCATTTAGGTCTGTGATCCTTTAGTTGGTTTTCTTTGTAAGTAAGAATTTCAGGTAAATCAACGTCATACCATTTTAAATTTGGAGAAAGGTTAAGACGATAGGCTCGGGTGTCGAGTCCAGCAGCTAAATTAAGAACAGTGTCGATATTTTCCTTTTTAATGAGGTTTAAAACCCATTGATCTAAAATGGAGGTTCTAGCGACTATGAACCACGAGTATTTCCCGTTCCCTTTAAGCCCGTTCACAATTCGTCTGCCATGTTCACCGGAAAGAAGAGATGCATAAGGATCTTTAAAGACGGCATCCGGTCTTTCTGACTCCATAGTGCGATAAGTTGCTACTAAAAAAGCGGTGTCAGAAATGTTTTTTAATGGGGTGGGAGAGTAAGTCACGATTTCACTCATTTTAAAGCCGTGAAGATACGATGCACATCATCGTTATCATCAAGTTCGTTTAAGAAGGCCTCAACTTCAGGTTTTGCGTCTACGGAAAGCTCCTGAGGGTCTTTTACTAAATAAACGAACTCAGATGAGCTAATTTGCCAACCTCTTTCTTGGAGATATTTTGTGACGGAAATAAGATCAGGCTTGCCACAAATAAACTCAAATTCATTTTCCGATTTTCGGACATCTTGGGCTCCAGCTTCAATAGCTGCCTCTTCAGGGTCTTGAGAACTGTCTGGATGAGAGGCCGCTACCAAACCTATATGGTCAAACATGTACGAGACCGATCCTGTGGCCCCAAGGCTACCTTTTCGAAAGATAGCTTTCATATCTGCTGAAGTGCGGTTTCGGTTGTCGGTTAAACACTCAACAATCAGTGGAATTTTGTGCGGGGTAAAACCCTCAAAAGTGACCAATTCGTAGTTAACAGGCTCTAAAAGGCCAGCACCTTTTTTGATGGCTCTGTCGATGTTGTCTCTGGGAACAGAGGCTTTTTTAGCGGCTTCGATGACAGCTCTGAGCTTTGCGTTATTTGCTGGATCGGGGTCACCGGCTTTTGCTGCCAAAATGATTTCTTTGCACATTTTACTAATGATTTGACCCCGTTTGGCCGCATTTTCAACACGACCCTTTTGTTTCCACTGAGCACCCATTTTCTTTACTCCTATTTTGTGTAGAATTAATGGATTCTTTGACTAAGTGCAAGTTCCTCACAAAAGGAAGTGAAATGAGAACCTTTTATATTTTAACATTTTTGTTCTGTTCGATGAGAGTTTGGTCCGCTAACCAACCCCTCAATGTGAGCCTAATGAGCGAGCCCAGAGATCTAGATCCACAGTTGTGTTCTGGAAACAATGAAACGAAAGTTGCTCTGAATTTATTCGAAGGCTTGGTAGCCAAAGACCCTAAGAGTTTAAAAATAGTTCCAAGCTTAAGTGATAGTTGGAAAATATCAAAAGACGGGAAGAAATTAACTTTTCATTTAAGGGATAATATTTTTTGGAGTGATGGCATTAGGGTCACGGCACAGGATTTTGTAGATAGTTGGATTAGACTCTTAACGCCCGAGACTGCTGCGGAGTTTTCTGCTTTCGGGTTTCACTTTAAGAACGGGAAGGATTTTTATGATGGAAAGATAAAAGATAGATCTCAGTTGGGTTTTAAAGCCATCGATGACAGCAATTTAGAAATAGTTTTGGAGTATCCTACTGCATATTTCCTTGCTTTATTGGCCCATCCATCGATGTTTCCAGTCCCTAAAAGGGCGATTGAGAAATTGGGTCCAAAGTGGTCGCGTCCGGAAAATATCATAACCAATGGGCCGTTTCTATTAAGTAAATGGCAAACGAATCAGCTTATTGAACTTAAAAAAAATCCTAAACATTGGGACGCTCAAAATATTAAGTCGGAGGTGATAAATGTAAGATTTGTGGCTAAATCTGACACCGAAGAAAGAATGTTTCGATCGGGTGAATTAGATGTTACGGCGCAAGTACCCATAGAAAAAATTCCGCTCTGGGAAAAAGATACCAATGGAGCCCTTCAAAAGCATCCTTACTTAGGAACCTATTTCTATTGGTTGAACGTAACTCATCCGCCTCTCGACAACCCTCTTGTGAGAAGGGCATTAAATTTGGCTATCGATCGAACTGCTATTACTCATAAAGTGACTCTAGTGAAACAAATTGAAGCTCAGTTTTTCACCCCTCCAGGAACGGGTGGATTTAAACCCAAATCGATTTTACCAAAAGATAATAGTCGAGTGGCAGAGGCTAAACAGCTTTTGGCGAAAGCTGGTTTTCCAGGGGGAAAGGGGTTGCCTAAAATTGAGTTGCTCTATAATACCGATGAAGGGCACAAAAAAATTGCGGAATCTGTGCAGCAAATGTGGAAAGAAAATTTGGGAGTTGAAGTGAGTTTGGTTAACCAAGAGTGGAAGGTTTTGTTGGATAATCAAAATTTAAAAAACTTTACTATTCTCAGAGGTGGATGGATTGCCGACTATAACGACCCTAATTCTTTTTTAGAAATGTTCACGACTGGCCATACGAATAACTATGTGAGTTGGTCTAATACTAAATATGATGAGATTATCAAATCCGCAGCAAAGGAAATCAACGCCACTAAAAGACTAGCATTATTTCAAAAAGCTGAGGACATACTTTTAGATGAGTTACCGATAGTTCCTATCTATATTTATAAGAGAGTCTATCTAAAAAAGAACAATGTAGAAGGTTGGTTCTCCAACATCGAAGATTATCGTACATTTAAGGGGGTTTATCTTAAGTAAGAGCTAGTTTATAAAGTTTTTGATTTGATGGGCATTATGGCTTGTGAGAGGATAAAAGAATGGAGCATTTTAGCATGAAGAGATTCAAGTGTTTTGTCGTAGGATTAGTATTTTTTCTGACAACTTCAATTCAAGGGGCTACTCAGAAAGAAAAACATGTGTATGAAAGTTCGCTGGATGTGGGCTTAGAGTTTCAAGCGTATAAATTAAATTATAAAAAATATCGTTGGGATTCATCAACAACCCGCGAGGACGAGGGGTATGGTTTTAATTTAGCGCTTGAATGGATTCCATTTGTAACTGTTGTCGGCAAGTTTGCCACTTCTCTGGGGGTTGGATTTAATTCGGTTTCAAATGTGCCAGTTAATGGGACCACAGCGAATTTATATGTTTTTCCTGTCTATGGCGGTTTAACTTACCGAGGGGATTTTTTTAAGAACCAAGTGATCGTTCCGTTTGTTTCCGCAGGGGTTGACCTTGGGTTTAGCACGCAGTCCTCTAAGGGGGGGGCGACTCAAGCCGGCCTTAGAACCTACGAAGGGCTTTACTATACTACCGGAGTGGAATTGTGTTTGAACGCCTTTGATCCTTATTCAGGCAGAGAGTTGGACAGTCGTGTGGGTATTAATGGCGTGTATCTTGTCGTGATGTACATGCAAAGTGAAGCCATCAACAACTCGGAAACGGTTAATCTCTCTCATAAGGAATTTCGTGCTGGTTTGAGGTTTGAAATTTAAATCTACTTTGAATCCCCGATTGGCAAGTACTGAGGCATGCGGTTGATTAAAGGGATGGTTTAAGAAGTTTTTGAAACTAGCTTTTAGTGGCAGGTGTACAGAAGGTATATAGCTTTTAACTGCCCATCTAAAAAGTGTCTGGTACAATAATTTAATGACTGGGACACTATTCTTTGCCATTGCAGTACTTCACACCTTTGCTATTAAGCGATTTCAGTCTTTCGCTCAAAGATTTCCTGAAGGATCGGTGAGAGAGAATTTATTTCATCTTTTGGGGGAAGTGGAAGTTGTTTTTGGCTTTTGGGCCGGCATTTGGTTTCTTTGGTTCACCGTGACTCATAGTTATCAACAGGGTCTTCATTACCTGGAGTCTCTCAATTTTCGGGAGCCTCTGTTCGTTTTTGTCATTATGACAGTGGCTGCGACTAAACCGGTACTTCAAGCTTCTAAAACCTTGATTTTTGGACTGGCTAAATTGATTCCTATTCATCCCCAATTGGCGAAATACCTAGTGACACTCACGGTGGGGCCTTTGATGGGGAGCTTTATCACGGAGCCGGCGGCTATGACCGTGACTGCGTTGATTTTACTTGATGAGTTTTATCAATCTGAAAGTCCTGAGAGTTTTAAGTATTTAACTTTGGGTATTTTATTTGTGAATGTTTCGATTGGAGGAGTTTTAACCAACTATGCGGCTCCGCCAGTACTGATGGTAGCAAATCAATGGAATTGGGATACCGCTTTTATGATGAGCCATTTTGGATGGAAGGCAATCGTAGCGGTCGTTTTAAATGCTTTACTAGGGGGAGTTGTCTTTTCGAAAACTTTGCGCGAATTAAATGGGGTTCAAAAGAAAGAGTCTAGAGTTCCAATATGGGTCATGGTTATTCACTTGATCTTTATTGGTCTGATTGTTTTTTCTTCGCATCACAGCATAGTTTTTGCGGCTCTGTTTCTTTTTTTTCTGGGATTTGCGGATATTTCCAAGGAACACCAGGATCCGATTCAGCTTAAGTCGAGCTTGTTGGTCGCCTTTTTCCTTGGGGGACTAGTTGTTTTTGGTGAGATGCAAACTTGGTGGCTTCAACCGCTCCTCAGTCGGTTGGAGACGACTTCGTTATTTTTAGGTAGCACCGCTTTGACCGCGATTGTCGATAATGCAGCACTTACGTACCTTGGGTCACAAGTACAAGGTCTAGAGGGCGAGATGAAGTATGCTCTAGTAGCTGGAGCGGTTACAGGAGGGGGGCTAACTATCATTGCAAATGCCCCTAATCCAGCTGGCTTCTCTATATTGAAGGACTCATTTGGCCAAGAAGGAATTAGTCCTTTGATGTTACTTTTTGGTGCGGCTATTCCTACGTTGATTGCTGGAATCACTTTTTGGTTGTTGTCTTAAGTTTGAAAGATAAGAAATGACCCCTTGACCGGCACAGAAACCTTGTGAGACGCAGGCTTGAATCAAAAAACCTCCTGTGACCGTATCCCAATCGAGCATTTCTCCAGCTAAAAAGACCCCGGGGAATTTCTTTAACGCCATTTGGGAATCCAGTTCTTCTAGTTTGATTCCTCCCGCCGAGGAGATAGCCCACTCTAGCCCTTGGCGTTGTTCAAACTTTAAAGGGAATTTTTTGAGTCGTTGAACTAATTGAGTCAAATCTTTTAGGTCTTCCTGAGAAGTATGATGATAAATCAGGGCTAAAGCTGCTGGAGATAGTTTGAGAAATTTTTTTATACGGCGAATTGGATTTAAGTTCTCTGTTGTTCGATTTAATTTCTTTAGGATATCCTTTTCACTTAAGTCAGGTTTTAAATCTAAAAAGACAGTCTCTTCAGCCCCTACGGCATAGACTGGAGTTCCTTCGAGTCCATAAGAAGTGACGACGAGATCCCCTAGTTGCGATCCTTTTGAAGAGGTTAGGGTGACATTTTTAAGAGGTTGCCCTTCGGCCTCTTTGAGAAATTCAGGCTTAAATTGAATCGAGAAACCACAGTTTGAAGCGGTAAAAGGGGTGAAGCCTATCTTTTTTCTAAGAAACATTCGAGGCCATTGAACCGGATCATGAGTTGGCTCCCAACTAGCTCCTCCCAAGGCAAAGACGATAGCTTGAAAAGTAAAGTGAGTTCCATCGTCAAAGGACAAACCTAGTTCTCCAGTTGGACTTTTCTGAAAATGGGAGCAACGTTTATCGAAAAGCCATTGGACATTTTGTCGAGAAAGTTTCTCGGTCCAAAGAGTCAAAAGGCGTGCGGCCTTCATGTCCTCGACAAAATATCGGTGGCTAGTTCCTTTAAAAGTTTTTAGTCCTAGGCGGTGAATGAATTCGAGCCAATCGTTGGGGCTAAAGCTAGAAAAGATAGGCTTCCAAAAATTAGGATCTCCCGAGTAGCGACTGGGAAAATCTTCGAGCGGTAACTCGAAAGTTACATTAAGACCCGAGCTTCCAGCGATGAGAAGTTTACGGCCTGCAGTGGGACGTCTTTCAAAAACAGTCACGTTGAGACCGGCTGAACTAATAACGTCAGCCGCCATCAGGGCTGCGGGGCCTGAACCTACCACGGCAACTTGAAGAGGGGATTTTGACATAATTAGGAGACCTTAATCGGCATTTTCCAGACTGTAATTGAAACTGAGGGAAATCCTAGGGCGTTTGGATTGGTTGGGCGGAACTTCATGGCGAAGCCAACTTTCGAACATCACAAAGTCGCCAGGTTTAGCCTGAAGGTTATAGTAGAGATCTTTTGAGGCCTGGGTTGGGTTTTCTCGTGTAGGCGCATTCATGTAAAAATTCATGCGAGGGTCTTCAATCTTAAGGGGGACACTGAAAGGGGGCGCTTGGAGATAGTAAGCCCCGCTGATATCGGAATGGGGGTGGAAGTGAAGTGTGTGGTAAGTGTGCTCCGTCATAATGTTGACCCATAGGTGGGTCATTCTCAGTTCGAAATCATGGAGGTTCCACCCCTGGGATTTAGCAAAGTCCTTAGCAAAGGGCTGAAGTTCGTCTTCAAATTGGGAAAATGAGGGGTATCTCAGGTGGAGGTCGTAGATGGAGCTGTAAGAGGTGTACCCGCCTCGATAGTTTTCTTGGGACCATCTTTGGCCCATTTTGTCCGTTTTAGCTAAAGTCTCTATGTCTTTAGCCATTTTGGTGTTGAGACTTTTAAAGTTAGGCAAGTTTCCAGTTCCAACTAATGTAGGAAATAGGGGATTGATTTTTAGCTTCATAGGCTAAGGTTATTAAATGAAACGGGGGAAAATGGCAAAGACAAGAGTGGCCACAAATTCTAAAAAAACTAGTTCTGTTTAGCGTTTCATCAGGTGACCATTGTCCGATGACTGACGAGATGTATTGTTTCTACAAAATGCATCAGTATCATAATAGCTATACTCTTTTGAATTTAGGTAGAGTTCCGATTCTAATCGGTGTAGGAAAAAAGAATGCCTGCTCCCTTTGAGTGGGCTTTTTAAGAGGTTCAAACGGGGATGATTTATCAAATGAAACTCCAAGAAAACTTATCAAATCTTATAAACTTGGTCCTCTATAAGCCTTTGCAATTTAAGAAAAAATATATCGGACCAGCCTCTTCAAAAGCCCACTCAAAGGGAGCAGGTATGTTTTTTTATATGTCACGAGGGAAGGTTAATCGATGAAGTCGGTGGATATTGCAAATCCCAATACTTGGGTCAAATTCAAACCCTCTCTTTGTAAGGGGTGTTGGGCCGGTTGTTGTACCATGCCGGTCCAGGTGAGCTCCGAAGAGCTGTATCACATGGGGTTCATTGAGGCCCATCAGGTTAACGGTCCTTTGAAACGATTGGCCCAAAAACTTATCAAAATGGGAATTATTCGGTCGTTTAATTCGCGAACTCGGTTGTTTCGATTAAAACAACTTGAGAACGGAGATTGTGTTTTTTTGGATGCCAATCGTTTATGTAAGATTTACGAAAATAGGCCCTCGATATGTCGAGGGTTTCCCTTCAATGGAGCTAGACCCGGCTATTGTCCAAGCCAAAGGAAAAAAGAGGTTCGACGAGTGTTGAAAAACGCGCAGGAGTGTGGCGAAGAGGGTTAGCTTGTATGTAGCGAGCTTTGCAGAAATGAATCACTGAAGTGGGCTAATGAAGGTGGGGTAAAAACAAGAAAATGTGAGGGGTTTCTAAAACGATCGCGCTAGAACCCCAACTCAAGCTCGAGTACTTGGTTCATATATGGGATTTTTGATGGAGCAGCCCTTAACAAAGGGATTGAGTTTGAATTTTAGTAGGTTTTGAAGCGTGAATCGCTTGTTGAATTAATGTGGAAGCGACTTTTGGCTTGGGAATTTTGAATTCAAACCACTGTTTGATATCTTCGTCGACGCCTAGGCCGTGCATATAATTGTAGACCGCTTTCTTTAAACCCGGAGCAAGAGACGAAGGATCCTCTCCTTGGGGGTCTTTAAAAGAAAGATCGTTATTGGCAAAATTGGAAGATTGGGAAGTTAGGATGATTCCATAGTCTTCAGGATTTTTTCCAACCGGGCTGTGGACTGTCGCAGAGAAACGGTGCCAAAACGCCGACTGAATGCAACCTTGTTGAAAGAGTTGTCTAACGCGCTCCAAAGAATCGATCGTCTCCTGAAGGGTCTGAGAAGGAAAACCATACATGAGATAGGCATGAACCATAATCCCACTTTGAGAGAAGTGGTGGGTTACTTGAGCCACCTGTTCCACAGTGACCCCTTTTTTCATCAGAGCGAGAAGTCTGTTAGAAGCAACTTCTAGTCCACCGCTTACGGCAATGCAGCCGCTTTGAGCCATGAGTTGAGTAAGTTCTAAATTAAAAGTTTTTTCAAAACGAATATTGGTCCACCACGAGATATTGAGTTTCCGGCGAATGAGCTCTTGAGCTAGCGCAGCTAGAGTTTTTGGTGGAGCCGCTTCATCAACAAAGTGGAAGCCGGTTTGTCCTGTCTCACGGACTAGTTGCTCTATTCTGTCGACTAATAATTTTGCACCGGCCGGCTCGTATCGACCGATGTAATCTAAAGAAGTGTCACAAAAGCTGCATTTTTTCCAATAACAGCCATGAGCAAGGGTGAGTTTGTTCCATCGACCGTCTGACCAGAGGCGATGCATTGGATTGAGAAGTTCACACAGCGAAAGATAGCGATCGAGTGGAAGTCCGTCATAAGTGGGAATCCCAGCTTCAATGAAGGGGATATCATGTAGAGAGGGGTCATTTTTAAAAACGACCTTGTCTTTTTCTTTGAGAAAAGTTCTTAAGTATTTTGGAAGAGTATGAGATTGGGAAAGATTTTCGAGAAGAGTCAAAATGGGTCTTTCACCGTCATCTAGGGTAATGAAATCGACATAATCAAAAATTTTGACTTCAGAGAGTTGGCGCAGCTCGGTGTTGACGTATCCACCGCCTAGAATAATTTTGGTCGTTGGAGAAAGCTCTTTAAATTTTTTTCCAATTCGGAGAGCTCCATAGAGGTTTCCCGGAAAGGGCACGGTCAGAGCCAGAACGTCGGGAGCCCAATGGGAAATATATTTTTCTGCTAACTCATCTAAAGATCTATCGACTAATGTCGGCTTAGCCCTTAAGGCCTCTTCCATCGGTTCGAAACTAGCAGCACTGGCAGCCAATTTTTCGCCATAACGGGAGAATTCAAATCGAGAGTCGATACCGTCTCGAATCATATCGGCCAGGTCATCAATATATAGACTAGCCAAATGCTTAGCTCTATCTTGTAATCCTAAGGATCCAAAAGCCCATTGCAATCCATCATCGCCAAAGAAATTAAGCTCTTCCAAACTTTTGAATCTGGGCCCTTCGGGAAGATAGTTGTGAGTGACAATTCGATAGGCCAAAGTGGGATCTTGATTTTGAAGAAATCGAATCACGCTTTCGATCGTCGTAAGATAATCTTCTTCAAATTTGAGAAAATGGCGTACCGATTTGGGAGTCTGTAAATTGGGAGTAGGAAACTTGCGTTTGAGCTCCTGGGAGATTTCAGAAAGTCCGGCGGGTGATAAAAGCTTGAGGACTAATTCTAACGCCGGATCGGCTTGATAGGTTTCATAACCCCTCGAACGTAAAAAGCCTGTGAGATAGGCCGTGGCAGGGTACGGCGTATTGACCTGGGTCATCGGAGGTGTGACTAACAAAATGCGCATGGATGGCAAGGGTTTATCATGAATGATGCACGGTGTCTATCTTCTGGGGTCTAAGTTTCTGAAAACACTATTGAAAACATGATTCAACGCCCATTGCCGAGATGGGGCCCTTTATTTTTTTTAGAGACAAAGGTAGGTTATGATTTTTCTCGAAGGAGTTGCCAATGATTCAGGTTAAAGGCTATGCGGCTCAATCGGCCACTTCAGTTTTAGCCCCTTTTAGTTTTGAGCGACGTCAGCTAGGTCCCAAAGATATTTTGATTGATATTGCATATTGTGGAATTTGCCATTCGGACATTCACCAGGTCAAAAATGAATGGGGTGGTTCTAGGTATCCGATGGTTCCGGGTCATGAAATTGTTGGGCGAGTGAGTAAAGTGGGAAATCAAGTTAACCATTTTAGAGTGGGTGATCCTGCAGGAGTGGGGTGTTTTGTTGATTCGTGCCGAAGTTGCCCAAGTTGCAAGGAAAATGAAGAACAATATTGCGAAGGTCATTTAGTGAGCACCTATAACAATATTGAAAAAGATGGGAAGACTCCAACATTTGGAGGGTACTCAAGTAAAATTGTAGTGGATGAAGATTATGCTTTGAGAATTGCCTCTGAACTTCCGCTTGAAAGGATTGCCCCTTTGCTATGTGCGGGAGTTACGACCTATTCTCCTTTAAAGCAGTGGAATGTGGAAAGAGGAACACGAGTTGGGATTTTGGGGTTGGGTGGATTGGGTCATATGGGTGTGAAACTTGCGGTGGCTATGGGGGCTGAAGTTTCTGTTTTGAGTCATTCTCCCCACAAAGAGGCCGATGCCCGAAAGTTGGGAGCTCACCATTTCATTTCAACCCAGCAGAGCAATTTGGGAGAAGTGTTTGCGAACCATTTCGACCTCATTTTAGATACTGTCTCTGCTCCACACGACCTTAATATGTATTTAAGCACGGTAAAAAAAGATGGAACGATGGTTCTTTTGGGAGTTCCTCCCGAGTCTACCAAAATTGCGGCATTTCCTCTTATTTTAAAACGAAGAAGACTCGCTGGTTCTCTTATTGGTGGTATTAAGGAGACTCAAGAGATGCTAGATTTTTGTGCTGAAAACAGTATTGGGGCCGATGTTGAAGTGATTTCGGCTTTAGAGATCAATACCGCTTATGAAAGAACCCTTAAAGGGGATGTTAAATATCGATTTGCGATTGATTGTAAAACTTTCTAATCGATAGGTTTGGAGATTCAATTGAGAACAGGGCGAGGATTTGCGAGTGATAATAATTCAGGGGTGCTTCCTGAAATTTTAAAAGCGATTTCAGAAGCGAATCTAAAACATACTTCGGCCTACGGAGACGATCCATGGACTAAAAGAGCCGAAGATGCCTTTAAGCACTGTTTTGGAGATGGAATTGAAGTCCATTTTGTTTTTAACGGAACCGCCGCTAATGTACTTTCGCTAAGTTCTTGTACACGCTCCTACGAGGCCGTTTTGTGTAGTGAGATGGCCCATATTTATGAAGATGAGTGCGGAGCTCCTGAAAGTTTTACGGGTTGTAAACTGATTCCTATTCAGCCGATTGATGGAAAGCTCACTGCGGAAAGAGTCTTCGCTAAGATAAAAGGGGTAGGTAATCCCCATAATGTTCAACCCAAAGTGATCTCAATTTCCCAAACCACGGAAGTGGGAACGGTTTATAGTAAGGCTGAACTTTTAGAGCTCTCTCATTTAGCTAAAGAGCATCAATTGTATTTTCATGTTGATGGGGCTCGCATTTCAAATGCGGCTGCAAGCTTGGATTTAACTTTTAGAGAATTCACTAGAGAAGTCGGAGTCGATATTTTGTCATTTGGAGGGACCAAATGCGGATTGTTGGGGGCTGAGGCTGTTGTGTTTTTTAATTCCCACCTAGCCCGGGATTTTAAGTTCCGAAGAAAACAGGGAATGCAGTTAGCTTCGAAAATGAGATTTATATCTGCTCAGTTTGAAGCTTTTCTAAATCAAGAATTGTGGCGTAAATATGCCATTCACTCTAATAATATGGCCAAATATTTGGCAGAGAAGGTTCAGTCATTAGCGGGTGTTGAAATTGCTTTTCCCGTTCAAGCTAATGGCGTTTTTGCTTGGGTTTCGAAACCAATCATACCTAAGCTCCAGTCAGAATTTCCGTTTTATGTGTGGCAGAGCGGTAAAGATAAGGATCTTGTGAGATGGATGATGTCGTTTGATACGACGACTGAGGATATCGACCAGTTTTGTCAGTTGCTAAAAGGGCATTTGTTTTAAGAAGATTTTCTTACCAGCACCCTTTGAGTGGGCTTTTTAAGAGGCTGGTCCGATATATTTTTTCCTAAATTGCAAAGATTTATAGAGGACCAAGGTTATAAGATTTGATAAGTTTTCTTGGAGTTTCATTTGATAATTCACCTCATCGTCAAACGGCCAATAAATTGCGCGCCTTAAACCAACTTCATGGCCGTTTGAACCTCTTAAAAAAACCACTCAAAGGGTGCAGGTATCTTTGAGTGGGCTTTTTAAGAGGCTGGTCCGATATATTTTTTCCTAAATTGCAAAGACTTATAGAGGACCAAGGTTATAAGATTTGATAAGTTTTCTTGGAGTTTCATTTGATAATTCACCTCATCGTCAAACGGCCAATAAATTGCGCGCCTTAAACCAACTTCATGGCCGTTTGAACCTCTTAAAAAAACCACTCAAAGGGTGCAGGTATAAGATTTTCGTTTAAGTGCGTATAGGATTCTCGAATTTCCGGGTAGTCTCTCTTTTTTCTTAATATCGAAATGAAGCGAGCACTGTTCCTCAAAATAGGTTGAGGTTAAGTGGTCATAATTTCTTCCTTTGGACAGATGTTGAAACATAGGATCTGAAGTTTCAACCCATTCCAAAATGAGATGATCTGTTGTGAGTTCTTTGGCTAAGTCTAAAATATGAGGCAGAAGAATGCTCTCGGTGGTGAGTAAGTGATGAATAACTGCCAACATGAGAACGCAATCAAAGTGTCCTTGAGAGCGCTGCATGAAAGCGGAAAATTCTTCACTTTTCCAACCGGTAGCGGGGGATGGGTTCGCAATATTGATCACTAGGGGCAGAATGCTAGGGTGTGAAGTGCGGCACGATTCCCATGTTTTCGAAATAAGCTCAGTCTCAGAGTCGATAGCAACAACCTTTCGACCTAAGTCCGCTGCCATACGAGAGAAGTGACCGTCATTACAGCCGACATCGAGAACAGATTGATTAGAGTAATCTTTAAGCCATTCGGCAACAATTTTCTCTTTTTGCTCAAATCTTTCTTTCGTGTAGGGGCTATCAGCTCCCATGTAGTTTTTGAATTGGGTTCTTTGGAGTCTATGATTGAAAGTGAGTTTGTTGAGTTTATTGCGGACCGACTTAAGGAAAAAATTTAATGTAAATTTGGCCTGTTCGGGATTGGTAAGTTGATGGCTATCAGGATGATGACTTAGTTTTCGATCATTCCAAGTTTCTAACCAAGCCGGAAAAGTAATTTGACCCAAAAACGAAGGGGACAATTTTCTAAATATCGAGCTGTGAGAATAAACATCACTGGCAGTCAGGCCGTCTCTAGAGAGTAAAAACGTATTAACTAGAGGAATCCCTAGATGTTGGTAGGCAAGCAAGGGATTCATAAAAGTTTGTGAGAATTGAGAGTAAGCTATCCATAAACTGTCTTTGGGATCTCTTTTCTCTAGAGAAAGAAGATCGACAAAAATTGGCTTGCACCCTGAAAATAAGATATTAAAAGGAGTGGCATCTTTCAATCCTAACTCTTCTTCATTTAGGGCGATGGCAAGATCTAAGGTGAGAAGTCCGGCTGCTTTTAGCATTTCCGGAGCCCATTCGTAGGGATAGCTCACAAAAGGGATCTTTTCTTGTCTTACAAAAAAATCACTTTGCGAGGATTTAAATTGGGATGGCCACGATTGGGATAATTTTAAAATGTCTCCTTCAGTGAGTTCCCAAGATTTTACAAAAAGGCCTCTCTCGATAAAAGACTTTAGTGTAGGTGAGTTCTTGATTAGGCTCCAATTCGATTTAGATTTCGATTGGATTTGTCTAATGAGTTGTGAGTCGATCTGAAACAGGCACCCATCGGGATCTCGCAGGGATAAAGATTTGGGAGTTTGAAAGGGGGCTTTAAGATCCATAAAGTACTACTTGAAAAAGCATTCTCTATTTATTTTTTTCAAAACAACTTCGTATTGCAAGCCAGATTCGTTTTGAGAAGAATAGACAACCCACAATCGTGCCAAAGAGAGCTTGCCAGAGGAGATAGCCCGAGCTCGGATTGATATAACCGAAGCTATCTTCACTAATGAAGCATAAAGTCATTAATATGAATACAAAATTGAACGATTTTATTTTCATAGATTTAAATGTTTAGGTTAGTTTATAAAGTCTATCATTAAACCGATAAGATTCAGAGTGGCAAAGTTTTAAAGTTCTAATTATCGGGGGAATTCATGAAACGGTCTTTATCGGAAAAGGTCTTTATCACTCTTTTTATGCCCGGAGTTATTGGATTTTATGCGATCTACAAATATCCAGAGTTGTTATTAGGAGCCGGGGTAGATACTCGCGTTCTTGGAAAGAATCTTTCATTTTGGTATGCGTTAATATATACGGCTGTTGTTTGCTTTATTGCAGCAAAAGTCTTAGTACAAAATAAAAATAATTATTCTTTTAAAGCCAATATTACGCAGCCTTTAAGTTCTTATCAAAGAAAGAAATTTACCAGCATTTTTCTGGTTCAGCTTTTTGGTTTTTTTTTAATTCCTTATGTGTTCGCTCCATTCTTTGCCGGCAAGAACATCTGGCACGATGAATTGACCTATGCCAGTAAGAGTGCTCATGTTTATCTCTACCCCGGCTTTAAAAGTTGGGGTATGGCTGTTTATTTGTTTGCTGTGATTCCATTGTTTGTTTGGTTTTTCGGTAAGCGGTATTGCTCCTGGATCTGTTCTTGTGGAAATTTGGCCGAAACGGTAGGTGTGACCGTATGGGGTAAAAAATGGGTGAAAGAGGGAACACCCAGAGGAGAGGCAGCTAATAAAAATCACTGGATTCAGTTTACCGTGATGGTTTTTGCGATAGTTTTCGGATTGGTTTTGCTTTTGGATTCTATGAGTGTTGTTGCCGTTTCTGGTTTAACCGCTAAACTTCAGGCCGCTCAGGATTTTTTTGTCGACTTCATGTTTGGATCAGTTATTGGCGTTGCAGCCTATCCTTTTTGGGGAACTAGGATTTGGTGTCGTTATGGTTGCCCATTAGCCAAATTTATGGAGCTTTCCGGTCGAATCACGAAATCAAAATTTCAAGTGGCGGCAAATGAGAAATGCACAGGCATTGGCCTTTGTACTCAGGCTTGCCCCATGGGTATAGATGTCGCTTCATTTGCCCATGTGAATAAAAAGCCAACTTTAGGAAGTTTTGGGCTTCAGAATACGGTTTGTATTGGTTGTGGGGGTTGTATTGATGTTTGCCCCACCAAGGCTCTTAGCTTTAATAATTCGTTAAAGCCTTAATACAAAAGTTAGCCGACATTTCATCCTGAGTTAAATCTACCCACTTTCCTTGAGAGAGGTAATAGCTTTCCCCAGCTTTTGCTGTGGATTCGACAATCGTTCGACTGCTACCGCCGAGAAGAACGGGCACATCCGAAGTTCTATCAAAAGCATGTCCGCCATTGGAGAGGGCGACATGGACATAGAAATTGTCCCCTTTTGTTAGTTCGACATCATATCCTAGATCCACAGTGTGGTAGCCAGAGTTTTTGAATTCGCCATCTGCCATCGATACCATATCTTTGAGCTCTCCATTTTGAAAGGTGCGGTAGATGGAAATCAGATAACTCACATTTGAATCAGCAGTATAGAAGCCGACGGATTTGAGAGTCTCTTTTCCTTTTGGGCCTCCCTCGGCAGTAAAAGCATTAAAGGCTTCAGTGACATTTTTTTTAGTGTCTCGCCAGCCATGGTAGTCATGCGAATAAATTTTATTGTACTTAAGACGCTCGACATTTTTAAAGGATACTGCACCCATCTGAGGATGGTGTGCTGAAGTTTTATCAAAGTAAGAGATCCAGAAGAAACCATTTTCTCCCCAATTTGATCCCCAACTATTCTTAACAAGCCAAGCCCCTTTTTGGGGAGCTTGCGTTACTTTTTGATCATCCCAACCCACAATGGCTACGGCATGATTCGGTTCTTCACTACTTGAAGGTGGCTGGTAGAAGGTATTTTTAGAGCTGGAATAAAAGCTGCTACTCCAATCTAGCGCGGTGCCCATCACACCACCTTCCATAAGGGCTTCCTTGATAGCATCGATATTGTCATTTTTATCTCCTGCACTAAGCCACTCGATGTCTCGGACATAATAGGTGTGATAGGTGTCCGATTTGAATTTGGGAGCCGAGCTAAAAGATTGTGCGTCAACATCACGAACAACTCCTTCTCGGGAGAGATACGCAGCGGCTACACGATAGTCGCCTCCCTCGTGGACAGTGAGACCAGCTTTCTTGGGTTCTATGTCGGCATTGAAGTGTTCATTAAAACCATTCCACCAATCAAGATGATACTCCGCAAGATTAGGGGCTCCACTTTCACCATTTGACTGCCACTGCTGGGTCATTATTAAATTGCTCTCGATGGCGGCCATGGTACCGTGGGTCCAGCAAGTTCCTCCACTTTGACTTTTAACAGGAGAAACAAAATTGCTGCCATTGACCGACCTCAGATCAAAGCTGGTGGGAGCAGAAAAAGAAACGGTACTGATTCCTAGTAAAAGGCTGTGAATTAAAACAGGATAAAGTTTCATTCTAAACCTCAATAGTTAGTAAAGGTGTAACAGATTTTGATTTTAAAAAGATGTTGTTATTTTCTCTTATTTTTCATCGATACAAAACAGAAATATGAGAATTGGTGTTAACAGGTTGTGACAATAACTTTTCTAAGGAAATTTAGCTTAAGAGATGGGAGAGTGATTAACTTAATTCTGTCGCGAAATGCACTAGAATTTAACTAAATCTCTAATCACGACAGAAGCGGCCATTAAACCAAAAGTACCGGTTACAAAACTTGCGTTGCCCAAAATGAGATTTCGGTTGTCACACTGAAAGTAGGGGTTATCGCCTTGGGGACAAACGCATCTAAAGCCCTTACCCCCATCGTAGTGTAACTCCTCTGGCTCTAAATAGGGTTCGGCTGAGTAAATGGCTGGGATCCCCCAGGGAAAATTTTCTTCGGGAGAAAAGTTATATTTGTCTCTCAAAACTTTTCGAACGGACCTCGCTAAAGGGTCCACTGTGGTTTGGGCAAGATCTGCAATTTTGATCTGACTCGGATCAAGGCGTCCCCCGGATCCGGTGGAAACGACTATGGGGATATTATTGGATTTGCAGTAATTGATTAAGTGGCATTTCGCTGTAATGTTATCGATCGCATCGACAACATAGTCTGGTCGGTCTCTAAAGATTTCTTCGCAGTGATCGGCATTATAGAACTTTGCGATACCTTGGATTTTGGCCCCTGGATTAATTTTTTGTAGTCTTTCTGCCATGACATCAGCTTTCTGGGAGCCGACCAGGCCATTAAGAGCATGTAGCTGACGATTAAAGTTCGTAATACAAATTTCGTCAAAATCAACGAGGGTTATTTTTCCGCAGCCTGAACGCGCAATGGATTCAGCCGTCCAGGAGCCAACTCCACCTAACCCAATGATCATCACGTGGGAGTCCATCAGTTTTTTCATGTTTTTATCGCCAACAAGGCGGCCCATCCGGTCAAAGCGGCGATGAAGCTTGTAGTTTTCCAACTCCCCTTCAGTCATGGGTTGAATGGTACCGGGCTCTTGCAGAATTTTTTCCATACTACGTAATCTCAAATAATTTTTTTAAATTGTCGGTGCTTTGGTTTAGCACCTCTTCAGCCGTGACCCCTTTGAGCTCTCCTAGTACCTTTGCAATTTCTAAAAGGTACTTGGGCTCGTTGGGGCTTTGCGGATCCACTCCTATTAAATTCGGAAGTTGATCGGGCGAATCGGTTTCTACCACAAGTTGAGGGAGAGACAAAAAGGGAATTGCTTTTTTTAAGGCAAAATACCCTTTGTGGGTCACCGAGCCCCCGATCGAGATGAGTAGGCCAAGCTTGCAATATTCTTGAGCAATTTCTAAAGAGCCCGTGAAGGAATGAACGATTCCTCCTTTAGGAAAAGGGGCTAAGGCTTTGAGGATTTCTAGAGCTTCGCTATGAGCTCGAACGATGTGGAGGATTAAGGGCTTTCGATGTTGTTTAGCAAGGCCTAGTTGACTGCGAAACGCAGAGATTTGCTGCAATCGGTTCTTATCGTGCTCTTGCCCGAAATCTAAACCCAATTCTCCATGAGCATCGGCATGGGGTAACAAAGTTTCGAGAACTTTCATTGCAGAATCTAAACTCTCAGCAGTAGCTGAAGCTACCCACCAAGGGTGGAGACCAAAGCTAGTGAGAAATCGTTTGCCATACTGAATTTGAAGAAGTTTTTGTCGATTCCAGTCACTAGGCTCGATTCCCCCTTGAACCCAGCCTGTCACACCGGCCCTTAGTGAACGCTCGATGACAGCTGCTAAAGTGTGGGTAAAGCGTTTTGAGGCCAAATGGCAATGAGCATCTATCCATTGGTGAGAGTCCATAGAGATATGTTCGCCCAAAAACGAGCGCTTGGCAAAAGTCTTTGGGGTTTGAAACTCACTCAGATACCCCCTTGGGACTGAAGTCATTCCAGCCAGTTGCACTCAAGTGAACTGCATTTTTACAAAGTTAGCTCTTTGATCCATACTAAAGTCATGAAAACTTTTATTGAGTTACTTATCTCAAGTTTATTTCTTTTGAGTTGTGCGGTGGCCGAACCTAAGGCAGCTGAAAAATCCCAGACCGCTCAAGTCTGCGAACCCACGGGTTGCAGTGGCCAAGTCTGTGCAGAAAAGGGAAAGAGTGTTTTATCGACCTGTTTAATGTTGCCCCAGTATGAATGTTTCAAACGTACTCGTTGCGAAGTTCAAACAGACGGAAAATGTGGCTGGACACCCACTAAAGAGTTCCAAGCCTGCTTAAAAAGATATCAACCCGCCCAAATCCAATAAGAGTCCACTTACAGGAAGCAGGTATTAAAAATAGGAGGATAAATTTTCTTAAAAGCATCAATCTACTAGATGGAGAACAGACTAAACTTAGTAAACTTGCAAAAAACCGCAGTTCCAGGCATATCTCGAACCATGCAGTCCAAGATTATCCTAACCACTCTTAATAGCTCCTATTTTCATTCGAGCTTTGGTTTAAGATATCTTTACGCCAATTTGCAGGAGCTTCAATCGGATACGCAGATTTTAGAGTTTACTACGGCTCAAAAGTCTTTGGATTTAGCAGAGGAAATTCTAAAGAAAAGACCTCAAATCATTGGTCTTGGGGTTTATATTTGGAATATCAAAGAGACCCATGAGCTGGTTTCGGTTCTTAAACAGATTGCTCCGGATTTAACTATTATTTTAGGTGGGCCGGAAGTTAGTTATGAAACGGAAACTCAAACTATTTTTGAAAAGGCCGATTTTGTGGTTTGCGGAGAAGGAGAGTTTCTCTTTCTTGAATTGTGTCGAAAAATCCTTTCTGGAACGCCTCCTCCCAATAAGAAAATAGTCGGTGATTTGCCTGAGATCTCCAAACTCCAATTACCCTATTCTTTATATACCGATGAAGATATTAAAAACCGAGTCATTTATGTCGAAGCTTCGAGGGGCTGTCCTTATAAGTGTGAGTTTTGTTTGTCGTCATTAGATAAGTCGGTTCGAGCGTTTGAGCTAGATACGTTTTTGATAGAAATGCAAAACCTCCTGGATAGAGGGGTTAGACAATTCAAATTTGTTGATCGAACTTTTAATTTAAGTATTCCCAAAAGCAGAAAAATACTGGAATTTTTTTTGGAACGTATTTCCCTGGGGTTGTTTCTTCACTTTGAATTGATTCCGGACCGATTGCCCGAGGAACTTAAAGAGGTTATTAAAAAGTTCCCCAAAGGAAGTCTACAGTTCGAGATAGGGGTTCAGACCTGGTCACCTAAAGTGGCTCGATTGGTAAGTCGTAGGCAAGACTATGAAAAAGTAGCTCAGAACTTCAATTTTTTAGTTCAAGAGACGGGAGTTCATATCCACAGCGATCTCATAGCGGGTTTACCGGGCGAAACTCTGGAAAGTTTTGCAGAAGGGTTTGATGCCTTAGCTAAGCTAAAGCCTCACGAAATCCAACTGGGTATTTTAAAGCGTTTGAAGGGAACTCCGATCAGTCGGCATGATTCGGAGTGGGAAATGGTTTATCAGGAAAACCCGCCTTATCAAATCTTAAGAACCAAAACGATGTCGTTTGAGAACATTCTTAATTTGTCTCGGATGGCAAAATTTTGGGATATGGTCTCAAATAGCGGCCATTTTATCCAGACGATGACGGTTATTAAACAATTGGCTTCAGAAAGGGAAGTGCCTTCTCTCTTTTGGGAGTTTTGGGAGCTAACCGAATTTTTTAATCAAAGACACCCCCAACGTTATGGAATCGCTCTCATCAATCAAGTAGAGTCTTTATGGCTGTATCTGACAGTAAAGCGCCGAGGAGAAAAAAGTGTTGTTCGAGAAGCTCTCATTGCGGACTACACTCAAAACCCTTCGAGAGATATTCCGCCTTTTTTAAGGGGGGAATCAATTGAAACAATTAGGAAAAAAACCAGAATCAAAAAGGTAGTGTTACCCTCAAGGCAAGAAAGACATATCTCAAACACTGATCCATCCTTATTAGGCCACCAAACCCATTAAAACGCCCACTTAAAAGATGCCATTATATAATTTTATCGTCGTTGTTTAGTGAGTTTGGCCATAGCCCGTTTGATCTCTTTTTCTTTGGTCGCTTCGCGTTTATCGTGAGATTTCTTTCCTTTA
>VGSE01000025.1 GCA_016875135.1 Deltaproteobacteria bacterium | reverse complement strand
GAACTCAAAGTTCGAGCTACCGTTTGGAAACAGGAGCATTATGTTGACGGAGATAGCGAGTGGCTCAAAGGGCATGAGCTCTGCCAAATGGGAGGACACTCTGAAGGTAGCCGAAGTCATTCGTGCGGGTATCGGTTTAGCCCCGAACGCCCTGAATGTAGGCACGAGTGATCTCATTCTTAGAGCTATCAAAAATCTGGAGTGCAGTGCCTTGTTCAACCAACACGCCAGCCTCTTCTTGAAACCAAAAGAGCGCGGCAAAATTGGCGATTCGCTTTGCCTGCGCCAAATTGTGAGTCACTATCACAATAGTGTAAGCCCCTTGCAGTTGCGTAATAAGCCCTTCCACTTTACTGCCTGAAATCGGATCGAGCGCACTGCACGGCTCATCCATTAACAAAACTTCGGGCTTAAGAGCTAGGGCTCGTGCAATACAAAGCCTCTGCTGTTGTCCCCCGGATAAAGAAAGAGCCGCCGCATCTAACCGGTCCTTAACTTCATTCCATAGGCCCACATGCATCAGCACCTGTTCCATGATGGCCTCTGCTTCTTTAGGATCCCTCACTCCATGTTCTTTAAGAGGGAAGAGAAGGTTTTTCTTTATAGAGAGTGGAAAAGGATTAGGTTTTTGAAAAATCATCCCCACACGACGACGTAGCAAACCCACATCATATTTTTTCTCATGAATATTTTTTGAATCAAACAAAACCTCACCAGAAACTTCGCAATGAGGCATCAGGTCGCTCAATCGATTTAGACAATTTAGAAAGCTCGTTTTACCACATCCAGAGGGTCCGACCACGGCAGTAATGCACCCGCGATTGATTGTCAGATTGATATTTTTAAAAGCCGGCTTTCCTTTGTAAGAAAGTGTCAAATCGCGAGTCTCAATTTGTGTTTGAGGATCGCAACACTGGGATCGAGATTCAAATGCTTGAGTATTAAAATCTTTTTCGATCATGAAAGCACAATCTTTCTTTTTAACCATCGTTCGGAAACCCAACTCGCGCTGAAGTTTATGACTAAGAGTAATACTACCAAAACAAAGGCAGAACGATAGGCGTTTTCATCTCCACCTGAGATGTTCATTGAGAGATCATAAATATGTATCGAAAGAGCACGGCCTGAGTCCATCAGACTTCTTGGAAATCGGTCTACATAGCCCGAAGTAAAAATCAAAGCCGCAGTTTCAGCTAAAGCACGTCCAACTCCTAAAACAAACCCCACTAAAAATCCAGGAATGGCCGCAGGCAAAAGTAGATGCCACAGTGTGGATATCCTAGACAACCCGAGCGCTGCAGCCGAGAGTCGATATTCCTTAGGAACAGAGCGAAACCCCTCCTCTGTCGAGCGTATCAAGATCGGCAAAACCATGCAGGCCAAAGTAAGTCCGCCGGAAAGTATCGAGAACCCTAAACCCAGGCGTTTGCAAAAAAATGCGTTACCGAAAAGACCGAAACAAATCGACGGAACTCCAGCCAAGACATCTAAACTTCTACGAACTAAGCGACCAAATAATTTCTCTTCGGAAGAAAACTCCGACAAAAGTATCGCCGAACCTAACCCTAAGGGAAGAGAGACCATCATCGTGATGAGCAAAATAAAAAGCGTGGACATCAAAATAGGAGCAATACCTCCCGTTCGTCCCGCAGAAGTCGGTTCGGAAAATAAAAACTCTAGATTTAAACTTCCCCCGCCGGTAACACAGATATCGAAAAGGACTAAGAACAGAACCCAAGAGACACTAATTACACTCCCATAAACCAGCAGAGTTAAGAAGCGGTCCTGTAATTGGGGTTTCTTATTCATAAACTGCCTTCGAACTGATAATTTCAGCAATGACTACTAGGGAAATGATAAAAAGCATTAAGACAACTCCACTTACAAACAGCGCTGAACGATGATTCCCCATCGCGTAAGCCATTTCTAACGCAATATTAGCGGTCAAAGTGCGCATCGGTTCAAAAAGACTGGTGGGGGTTTTAACAATATTACCGCAGACCATCAGGATAGCCATCGTTTCACCAATCGCTCGTCCCGTCTCGAGAATAACACCGGTAAATAGCCCAGACCTAGCTGCAGGAAATACTACGCCTCGAATGGTAGCAGAGCGAGAAAGACCCAAGGCCGCAGCCCCTCTCAAATATTGAGCGGGCACATTGGATAAACTCGCATCTGCAGTCAACATGATGGTGGGCAAGATCATGATGGCTAAGATCAGGATTCCGGCTAGTAAACTTGTTCCTGGCGGAGCGATTTCATTTATCTTGGGAACTAAAACAACAAGCCCCCAGAACCCATAAACTACTGAGGGAATTCCGGAAAGAAGCTGAATAAACATTCGATAGATTTTTGCAACTAAAGGCGGGGCATAATAATGACAAAAAACTGCTGAAAAGATCCCAAGGGGAGTAGCCAACAAAACGGAGCCTACCATGGCGTACAGGCTTCCCCAAAGCATAGGAGTTAAATTGAATTGATTGGAACTAGGGTACCATCCCGGATCAGTAAAAAAGCGACTAATGCCGGTAGTTTTAAGAACCGGAATAGCTTCTGCAATTAAAAATCCAATAATTAAAAACACGATAAGCCCGGTGGCAACTCCACAGCTCTTGAGGGTCACAGCAAGGAGTTTATCACTTTGCCAGAGGGACGAAGAATTGGTCTTTAATAATGGCATTCGCATCCTTTGAAAGAACAAACTGCAAGAACTCCTTCACAACACCTTCGGGCTCAGACTTAGCGACGAGATTCAGCGGCCGAGAGAGAGGAAAGGTTCGATTTAAAATATTTTCGGTCGAGGCTAAAACCCCCTTCATAGGAAGTAACTTAATTTTAACTCCATGTTTAGAGTCATATTCAGCACTCCCAACAGAAACATACCCTATCGCATTGGGGTTGCCGGCCACAGTTTTGATTCCTTGTTGGTTATCTCCAATCACTACAGAAGCCTTAATGTCCGAGTTCTTGAGTTTAAAGTGATGAGTGAATAGCTCGAGCGTCGAGCGCCCCTCAGCTTTATTTACCACAGTTATTTTAGCATCCTTTCCGCCAATTTCTTTCCAGTTTGTGATTTTCCCAGTGTAAATATCAATCACTTGTTGTTCTGAGAGAGACTCTAATTTATTGGCTTTATTTAAAATGATACAAACCCCATCAAGTGCGATAGTAAAAAACTTTAAATCTTTTTCATCGTCTTTTGCAGATCTCGAAACCATCCCCAAATCGGCAAGCCCCTGTCTTGCATCGGTTATCCCGCGACCCGATCCTCCACTTTGCACATCGATACGAATTCCAGGATGATTTGCTTCGAAGGCTTTCCCGAAATCAGAGACCATCGGTGCTATTGTGCTCGAACCTGTTAAAGTCACTTTGTCTTGGGCAGACCCCAAAGCAAGCGCTTGAAAGATTAATAAAAACATTAAAATGGATTTCACAGCAATTTCTCCTTAAAAGATTTAAAAGTGAACCTGGCTAATCATTTTCACGACAGTTTCAGTCCTCCCACCTACATTAGCTTCTAAGTGGTCCCGCTGCCCCACAAGCCCCGCCCGAAAACTATTACCCATGAGATAGAGGTTTGCTCCGGCTGCATAGGATTCCACGAAATATCCAGCTGCTTCTCGGAATCGATCCCATCGTTCATATTTAAAAAATGGCGCTAAATAATAAAAGTCGGGCAATACATACTCGCCGGTAACGTACCACCCATCTGAACTTCCAGGATTCACAGTGCTTGCGTTATAGTTTTCTATCATGCCATTGAACTTAAAATATTCTGCACAGAGAAAAAGAGGCCCCCAAGCGAAAGAACTTTCAATATTAAGAAGGCTTCTATCGGTTCGGGTGACATCAGCACCAGTTTTGGGTGTAAATAAAATAGCATTGTTACGAAAGTATCCCACTCCGATAGCAGCATGGTGCCCCCGACCGAAATAGGTCATCGTGCGATCTTTTTCTTCCCAACCAGGGATTGGGGAAAGCACAATTTTTCCACCAAACATGGGATCCTGACGAGTGATTGAAATTGCTGCAACTCCCCGGGCATCGAAAAAACTGCTACTTGTCACACCATCCCCGACCGCGACTTGATAGCGGATTTTCCCCTCATAGCTTCCAAACAGTTGAAAATTTGGAGCTCGTCGATTGGGCATCGCATATTGCTGAGCAGATAGGGCAATAAGAGGTCTATCGTAGTAAAGTTGTTGACCAGAGCTTGCGGTCGTAATTCTTGAAACATCGATCTTACCCCGAAAGCCCTGAAAGTTAAGATAAGGTAAACCAAAAAGCTCTTTCACCTGAAAATAAGTATTTCCGATGACTGTATTTCCCTCGCCGGTTTCGTCTTTATTGGCTTGGTCGTTTCGGAAATCCATGTAGTAAAAAATCTGCCGAGAAAGGTTTGCACCAAACTCCAATCGAATTCGTCTAGCATAAAAATCTCCCACCCAAGCACCCGCACCCTCTTTGGCCTCGACGCTTCCCTGCAAACGAGCCCCAAGGCTGATACTCATGTCAGGGTGATCGGGAACCTTAATCAATAACCCCCGACGAGTTTGTTGTCCCATAGGAAAGTTTGGAGATTTTTCATCTAAAATAGTAAAAGGATTTTCGCTCCCACGAAGGCGCAAACATAAAACCAACATCAATAAAAAAATTTTCGCAAAAACTTTCAACATCGTGCCATCTCCTACGTTGTTTAGCCGTTGAACCCTAAAGATTATGTCAATATTTTAAACCTAATTCAACTAAGGCGAATTGCGAAATAACATCTCATCTGACGAAATCGAAAATAACCAAAGGTATATCGGCTTATTGGCCTCAAAATCGTTGTCTGAAGCGACTAAAAGTGTTTTTTGTCCTTGTTCGGTATCCGGACCTGTTGCCAGCCCTTCAATTTTTTCAGGAAAATTCTTACCGGCAAGACCCAGCTTCGGATTAAGAAGGTCAATCAACACTTTCTTTCGAACGGGGACAACTCCCTGGGGAAGACCTGTTGAGGGTAATCGTTCAATATTTGAAACATCACTTGCACCCTCGGTATCAAAGAGCATTATTTTTTTAAATTTGCCTTCTTTTCCATCCCTTTCAATCGCTAAAAATTTCGACTCCTCGATATAACAAATCTCACTGACACCATTAGCCTTGTCATCTAGCGTGTACACAAGTTCGCGAGGTTTGCAGTCGAGGCCACATAAATTTAACATCCGTACATTGGTTCCAACCTTCTTACCGGCCGAGTCTAATCCGCCATCTTGTAATAAAGGCCGCTGCAATATCGTTAGGATTCCTCCATGGCCATCGGTGGTAACCCCTTCAAATCCTGCATTAGGCTGACGTCCCGATTTGTTTTTAGCCATCTCTTCAGACTCGTCGGCGCTAGGGCTTGCCACCTGAAAAGGTTCCGGGATAGACCAGTCGGCTAATGCCCTCCCTGTATCAGCAAAAACGCGAATATTTGGGCCATATTCCTCAGAGATAACAATTTTATTATTCCACAAAGTGATACCCTCGGGATCCAGTCGCAGAGAGTTCTTAGGTTTACTTTGATCAAAGGCCTTGCTGTTACCCGTGAGAAGAACACCGTCAGCTCGCTTTAGTTTCACAGTCTTTTGAATCTTAAATTTGAAATCGGGTGACTTCGTATAATCAAAGTTAACGATGTGAAATCGTGGAGTGTGGCTCGTCTCACCATTCTTTGGGCCGCGGTCGGAAAGCCAAAGATAGTTCATCCCTTTTCCCGTCCAAACCATCCCCGAAGGCCCACCCAATTGGTTTGCTGGAGTACCATCTTCCAAAAAGCCTTTATCATTAGACTTGTCTTTTGATTTTCCGGAAATAATCAGTTCTTTGATCAGTGTGACTTGCCCTAATGTCATCGAGGACAAATTTACCAGCCACAAAAACCAAACTATGAGCTTTAAGTTTACTTTCACTGGGGGACTCCTGTTCCGCTCTTTTTGAGCGATTCACGAGATTAAACTAATCAACCTTAGACAATTTAAATTCTTCGAGTTTTTTTCTAATCTGATCTCTCACTTGGCGAAAAGCCGCTAGCTTCTCAGTCTCAGATCCTTCGACTGCTGCGGGGTCGGGAAGTCCCCAATGGAGTCTTGGCTTATCCGCAAAGCCCGCAGGACAAACCTCTTCTGCACAGAGAGTGATGACTAAATCGACACTTTCAGGCTGGATCTCATCGACCGATTTAGCTCTGTGAGATACCATCTCTATTCCGACTTCTTTCATCGCTTTCACCGCATAGGGATTCACTTGAGTAGGGTTGGAACCTGCGCTTTGAATCAAGGCCCCCTTCCCCAAAAAAGAACGAGCCAACCCCTCAGCCATTTGGCTTCTTGAAGAGTTGGCTACGCAAA
This sequence comes from Deltaproteobacteria bacterium, assembly GCA_016875135.1. Taxonomy (GTDB): domain Bacteria; phylum Bdellovibrionota; class FAC87; order UBA2466; family UBA2466; genus UBA2466. The sequence goes on along the minus strand of VGSE01000025.1, from coordinate 14,890 downwards.
GAAAGAGAATTTTCATACCGGGTCTGATGAGATTCTAACAACAAGCGCCCGTCGAACCCTCACTACTTTTAGTCGCTGATGGATTCGGAGCGCAGTTAAAAATTCCTTGATGGGTTGTTTTATCCCCCACCACTTTAAAATGATTTTTGTACCAAGTTTTTGAGACCATATCGGCCGTATTTCCACACACAAGCATCGGTTGTCCGGTATGGAAAAGATGATGATCATCTAACTTAAAAGAGTGGGGATAGCCTTCAATAGTTCCCTGGTAATAAGCCACTTGACCGTAATCTTCGCAGCGGTCTTCGAGGTCTAATTTAAAAGCTCGGAATGTAATCGACTCAAAACTTACCATCCCAATTTTTCTTTGAACCTCAGGGCTCACTAAATCCACTGGCCCCGAAGAGAGAACTCTGAAATCTTGGCAACCAAGTTTTGAGAGAAGCCTTCTAAAATCCTCTTTGTACATCGCTCCCCCCAAGCATTCTCCGAGAAGAACTGGATCTTCCGTCAGCGGTTCTGGGATTCTTTTATTAGCAAAGACATCGCTAAAATAAAGCTCACCGCCTGGCTTTAAAACTCTAAATATTTCAGAAAAGACTCGCTCTTTGTTGGGAGAGAGATTGGTGACACAATTAGAAACCACTAAATCGACCGAGTTAGATTTAATTCCAGCCGACTCAAGATCCTCGATATAGCCTTTAAGAAACTGAACGTTAGATTCTTTGTGTTTAAATTGGGTTCGGTGGTAATCGATATGACGTCTGGCTACTTCCAATTGTTCATTGGTCATGTCCACTCCGATCACTTTTCCCTTTTCGCCGACTAGTTTGGACATTAGATAAACATCTCGTCCTGCCCCACAGCCCAAATCAAGCACCGTTCGTCCCTCTAGGAGTGGAGGAAAGGGACTTCCGCAACCATAAAATTTCTCAACTACTTCAGGATGAATCTCCTTAATGACTTCTCTAGCACCTACAGGAAGAGCCTCTACCGAGCAACAGGCCGAGGTTTTAAGATCCGAGTTGGTCTTTAAAACTTTGCCGTAATAATTTTTGACCGACTCTAATGTCGAAAATTTAGTGCTCATCTGCTTTCCTTTCAGCGTTATTCACATTCCAATCGTAAGAGATAAAATCGACTTCAAAAGTTTCGAGAAGTGCCTTGGCTTTAGGGCGATGCCGATTGGCGTAAGCAATCAGATTCGGAGCTTTGGCTAGGAAGTCTTTTGGGAAGAAATCTAAAATTTCAGAGAGGTACACTTTCTTTTCTTTTTCATCGACTCTTACATTTCTCTCTTCGCTGAAGAAGAATCGGGCCTGTTCAGCGAGCTCTTTGTCCAGGTTTTTACCCGTAAATGGAACTCTTGGAAGTCTCGGACAACCTTTCGACATACAATTTAAAGCAAAGTGGACTCTCTCCTCTCCCACTTTACGGATGATGGCGTTTTCATAGGCATAGAGAGACATTTCAACTCCATCGATCACAAACTTTTTAAAATAGAAGAATTTTACTTTTTTTAACCCACTTAAGGATTCTGGAATCTCAGAATCTAAAATATTGTACATTGAGAGTGCATTGTAAGAGTTTAAGTAATGGGCGAGAAGAGTCGATGGATTTGAAAATTGGGCAGGCTTAGTTTTGGGGCCTACTTTAGCAATATAAGTCACATAGTCATCAAGATCGCCCCGTTTTTGTGAAAGTTTTTTAAAACTCACTTCCCCTTTTTCATTCACAAATTCTTTAAGCACCCTTCCCCAGGCTTTTTCGGCCTGCTCAGGGTTTAAAGTCTTACCCCCTTCCGGCATCCTAACCAAAGTGGCGCAACTTGAAATTAAAAGAAAGCCAAAAACAAACGCTAATCTCGACCACTTAATATCTTGATAGTTTTTCATAACGACTCCGATTTTTTTTCGTTTCCGCAACAACCCTCAGTTTTTCCAGTGAGTGGATTCCACATCTGTTCACTCTTCAATTGAATGGGTTGCAAAATATAGTCATCCCTTTTGGCATTGTGCATACACATCGAAATGGGTCCTTGGGGGGTCATAACCATAAAAGAACAAGCATGAATTCTATCCAATTCTAGAGAACTAGCATCCATAAAGTTTTGCATGAAGAAAGAGAGTTTTCCCATCCTACGTGCTTTTAAAAGGTCCCATTTCATTTCCATGATTTTACGAAAAGCAAATTTAAGCGCCGGAGCGATAAAATCGGGGTTTTGCATTAGCCACTTGAAAATATTTTTCACCAGTCTAACTTTATTGGTTCGGTCAAGTTCTAGAGTTCTTGTTTTTTCGATGAGCATATTAAAAAGGGTGGGATCATCAAAAAAATCGAAAAGTTTTCCATTAGCCTCAAGAGTTAATCCATATTTATGGCATCGAGGATGGCCAATTCTTGCGGTATCGAAGGAGATCTTAGTGCCGGCCCCCTCTTGGATTTTTTCTGCGACAGAATCTAGCGAAATCACTTGGTCCCGTTTTTTAAGCACCCCTCTTCCCGTATCGGCTTGGAGTTGGAAAGAGGCCATTCCGACCACATCAGTATTGGCTTTGAAAAATCGGATAAGGTCTGGGATCTCGTGAAAGTTATCTTTGAAAACGGTGGTATTAAAAATAACAGCTATTGGAAGCCCCCGAACTCGCTCAATATAGTCTTTTCGAAACCTGTTGAGCTCCATTTCGGTTTTATAGCCCTTGCGCTCTTGAGTCAGGTCCACATGAAAAGCAATGTCATTAAGACCGTTCTTCACAAGCTCCTGACACATGTCCCTCGTCGCAGCAATGCCGTTTGTCATGAGTGTGGGACGCATTCTGATCTTACGAATGTAACGAACGATCTCCATGAGTTCTGAGCGTTTGCGTAAAGTGGGATCCCCACCCGTAATTTGAATGTCATTGGAGGGGCCAAATTGCAGCTTAATCTGATCAATGCGTCGAAAGATCTCCTCCATCGGAATATCTTTGACCGATTCGGAATGTTCAGAGAGGTAACAAAGCGTGCAATCCAAATTACAGCGTTGTGTAATTTCTAGCGCAACACATCCGATCGAGTAACGCCGACCTAAAATTTGATTCGGAGCCCAAACTCCCGCCACTTCCATCCGAGTTCGAGCCCGAGCCACGGCCTGAGGCATGTCTTTAGACTCAACCCACGCTAGAGGTTTAAAACCTTTGATTTGCTCTGGAGTCATAAATCCAGGTTCAGACGAACTCTCAAGGGGTTGATGCACATGGAATGATGCAGATTCGAATTTCATGGGATTTCCTTTAAAAGACGACAAAAACGGGTAAAAATTGAGTTTAGCACAGTGATAAAATAATTAATAATTGTCTTTTATCATACCGTCTTCCGTTTCATTTCAATTAGAACTTCATCGAAAACGCGCCCTTTTATCTACGGCGGCGAAGGAAGCTCGTATTCCATCAGAGTCCAGACACCCACCGACAATTTTAGTCACTCTTTTTTGAAAACCCCTGCGTGAATTTGATAAAAACGATTGGAATTTGGATTGCATGATCGTCAGTTAACTTAAAAGGGTTATGGCCCCGCGTTTTGACAAAGGTTAATTAATGAAAAGTCATCGATTGAAATTGAGCACCCTCATCTTCTATCTTGTTTCAGCACAATTAATTGCTGAAACCAATCTACACACTACGATTGAAAAAGAGAAAAAAAACCAAGTCCCTAGACCTTCTGTCGAGCATGGTTCTAGCCTTTCGGGAATACAATTTAATTGTAGCGAAGCGGAAAATAAAAAGCTGACAGAATCTTTTAAGAAACTCTTCGAAGAATATGATTGGATTGCGCCCTGGTTGGTTACCACTCGTCTTTCAAAAGAAGGAACCCAATTCAACCTGAGACTGCACACAGCATCAACAGACACAAGCACTATCGATCTTTTCAATCGTCCAGAATTTAAAATTCGCTCCGATCAGGACAAATTTACTGACCGTCAGGGAAATCAGCAGAACTATGAAGTCGCAAGTGAAAAAGAGATTATCGCTTCCATGCTTCAAAACGGTCGACTCTTTCAATTCGACAAATCATATTGCCGATTTGAAAAGTTCATGGAGCACGTTCAAATACGAAAAAACATCATTCGATGGGGCGTTAGAGCGATGTGGAAATTTCCTGAAGATGGATCGACTAAAATCAACCCTAAATTCTGGAATTCCGATTGGACACTAAAACCCAATGTTAAAAGCAGCGATGCTATTGCCGATGCTTTTGCCGGGCAATTTAACTACGAGATCGGTTGCACTAAAGCGTGTCAAAAAATAATGGCCCAAGGAATCCTGGACTACTTTAAACACGTTAAAACAGATAAAAATATGAGTGACCATTTAGATCGGATTACTGCCCCTAGCCCTCTGAACAATATGGAAATGACGGTTAAAGGTTCAAGCCGAAAAGATATGGTTCTTGAGGGAACCTTAGTCGATCGCCATTTTGCCGTCCCCGCTGACAATTGGGTCCCGGGTGATTGGGGATGGATCAAAAACACAGATGATAAATCGGCCGAAGAGAATGGCTATGAAGGCTGTAATATCGTTTATATCGGCCGCGGAAAGTTTGTGGTCTACTATGAATCGGACCCTGACAGAACCCTGGATGAAGCTCTCGTAAGGGTTTACCGATGGAGAGACAACTCTAAAGAGAAGCCGATTGATGCCGATCTGGTCAAGCAGATAAGAAAAGACCCTAGAGATGGTGGATTATTGCGAGACGTTAGAGACTTTCCTAAAAACTTCCCCATCCTTCCATCAAAATAAATCATTATTTGTAGAGGGCCCCTTTGCCTAGCCTCCCAATTTTTGGTAGTGTCTCCTCAAATCAGGAGTCTTTATGCGACACAACAATATTTTAGGAGCTATCGGCAATACACCGCTTGTGAAAATTAATCGTTTAGCTTCCCACCTCAATTGTAACTTATACGCAAAATGTGAATTCATGAACCCCGGAGGCTCGGTCAAAGACCGAATCGGCTGGAGGATGGTTCAAGATGCCGAGAAATCCGGAAGAATCAAACCTGGAGATACCTTAATAGAGCCCACCAGTGGAAATACCGGAATCGGAATCGCTTTGGCCGGAGCCGTCAAAGGATATCGAGTTATCATTACGATGCCCGAAAAAATGAGTCGAGAAAAGCAAGTGGTTCTTGAGGCTCTCGGAGCTGAAATTATCCGTACTCCGACAGCCGCCGCTTGGGATTCTCCAGAGAGTCACATCGGAGTAGCAAAAAAACTTCAAAAAGAATTACCCAATGCTCATATTCTGGACCAGTACGGCAACCCTTCAAATCCTCAAGCCCATTTCGAAACAACGGCAGAGGAGATCATTAAAGACCTTGAAGGTAACGTTGATATGGTCGTTATGACCGCTGGGACAGGAGGAACTCTAACAGGAGTCGCTCAAAGAATGAAAGAGCACAACCCCAACGTTCAAATCATTGGTGTCGACCCTGTCGGCTCAATCCTTGGTGGGGGAACTTCAATTGCTCCTTATAAGGTCGAAGGGATTGGGTATGATTTCGTTCCCGATGTTTTAGATCGGTCTTTGGTAACCCGATGGGTTAAGACGACGGACCGAGAGTCTTTTATTCTAGCTCGTCGAATGATTCGCGAAGAAGGGCTACTGTGCGGCGGTTCGTGTGGCGCAGCCATGTATGGGGCACTTGAAGCGGCAGGTTCTCTTAAGAAGGGCCAAAACTGTGTCGTTATTCTGCCCGATGGAGTTAGAAATTATATGACTAAGTTCATCGATAATCAGTGGATGAAGGAAAATAAATTCTCTAGCATTTCGTCTCTCAATGGAACGGTCTCAGAACTCATTCGGCAACAGGATCGAACCAGCCTCATTACTTTAGAACACACTGAAAAAATCTCCAAAGCTATAGCCCTCATGAAGGATAAAGGCATTTCGCAAATTCCTGTTACCCAGGATGGCTGGCTTCTAGGAATTCTGACTGAAGACTATATCCTTCAGGTACTTTCTACTAAGCAAGTTACTGCCGATAGTTATGTTTACATGATCACGGATCGCTCCGTTGCTTGCGTAGAAGAAGCGACTCCTTTGGATGCCCTTCACGACATTTTAACTCGAACACCATGCGCCGTCGTCATTAACAACCAAAAGAAACCCCAAAAAATAGTGACTAAAATCGACTTAGTGGAATGGATGACCCGTTCCCGATAGGTTTTTGTCATATAAACTTCTTGAATTTGGGTTTAAGTCACTCAATAATGAAATTCTTTAATGCTTGCTTGGAGGAGGCCCCATGGCTAACGCAAATATCGTAAATTTGGATGACAACAACTTTTCCGAGACAGTGGAAAAAAATTCTACTCCTATCCTTGTCGATTTTTGGGCCGAATGGTGTATGCCCTGTCGAGCTCTAGCACCTGTCATTGATGAACTTGCCAACGAATTTCAAGGTAAAATTCGCTTTGCTAAAGTCAATGTAGATCACTGTCAAACCGTTCCCGGTCAATTTGGCATACGTGGCATTCCTACTTTGATTCTTTTCCAAGATGGAAAAAAGGTGAATGAGCTCGTAGGGAATCAGTCCAAAGAAAAAATCCGAATGATGCTGTCCAAAGTTGTTACGGCTTAAAATTTTTACAAATGAAAAAGTCTGCCTTAGGGACCGCTTTAGAGTGGGCGGCAAAAATTCACTTCGACCAAAAGTGGAAAAACGGTAAATCTAGCTTTCTGCATCACCCGCTAGGAGTTGCGTCCCTCGTGTTGTTTTATGGGGGCGATGAGGCCCAAGCTACTGCAGCTCTTCTTCATGATACTATTGCAGCAAACATTTCAACTAAAGAAATTGAAGCTCAATTTGGGAAGGAAATTGCAAATCTTGTCAGGGCCTTTGAGGATCCTCCTGAAGTTTCCACTCTCTCCAACGAATGGGCACAAATTAAAAAAGCCTATTTGAACAAAGTAAAAGCCCTACCCGACCGATCTCTATCGGTCGTGCTATGCGAAGAACTCCACGAATTAACGACACTCAATATCGAATTAAGATCTCTAGGTTCCGACGTTTGGAGAAGATATCCGGTGCCTGGAAGAGACGTGGGCTGGTACTTCAGAGAACTTTTATCGATCGCTTATCAACGACTAAACAGTCCTTCCCATAGTGCCTTTATCAGTGAGTTTGCCACCCAGACAAAACGTCTTTCAGATAGAGTTTTCGAAGGAAATGAAAACTAGCTAAGTTCTATCGCAAAACGCGACAGAATTTAATTACTAGCCAAGGAGAAGCCCTTTTCCATAAATCGTAAATACGGCTCCCAAAGGGAGTGGGCTGAACGCGTTTGGAGAGTATTATTAAAGCCAGGTAACCAAGTAGGAATTCTAGGCTTTTTGAGTAGTTTCATCCCGACTTCCTCAGGACTCTTATCACTTTTCCTTTGATTGCATTTCACACAGGCCGAAACGATGTTTTCCCAAGTCTTTTTTCCACCTTTAACAGCAGGATAAACATGATCCATAGTGAGATCTTTATCGTTAAACGTTTTATAACAATACTGACAGCAATACTCATCCCTCGCATAAAGATTGGCCCTAGAAAAACGTATCACTGGAGAATATTTTTTTAAGTTCACCCAACGGCGCAATCTAATTACGGCGGGAATTTTAAAACTACAATTTACTGTGTGAATTGAAGTCGAATACTCTTCAAGAATTTCAACCTTTTCTTGAAAAATTAAAATAAAGGCTCGTTGCCAAGAAACCACACGTAACGGCTCAAACCCGGCATTTAATAGCAAAGTGTGATGCATGTGATATCTCTATTTTAAATTCCCTCATTTAAAAGGCAAACCCGTTTTAAAAACAACTTGGTCTCCAAGCATTAAACTTTGATAATCCATAGCGGGAAGAGCGTTAATCTCTCTTTCATTCTCAGTCCTAGCAATGCTGGTAGACTCTCCAACCTGTCTAATTTTAAGCTCTCCAATGCTAACCTTCATCACATGCCAATCCCCGGAAGCCATTCGGTTAGGAACAGGAACATGCCTAAATACTTCAACAACATCCCCCACTTTAACCCCGTCTCGATCACCTAAATCGATAAAATAATCTTTTGGGGGTAAAGGTTCAGCATTGCTCATTCTAAGCCTTCTAGCCACTTGAATGATGGCCCCCGTGGAAAGTGCTTCCGCCGAAGGAATAAGGCAAGTGAAGGTGACCAAACTATAGAGTATGCGTTTCACATAGACTTAATCGGCAAAATATGAAGTTTTCTTGATAATTCTAATACCTGTACCCTTTAAGTAGGCTTTTTAAGAGGTTCAAACGGCCATGAAATTGGTTTAAGGCGCGCAAGTTATTGGTCGTTTGACGATGTGGTGAATTATCAAATGAAACTCCAAGAAAACTTATCAAATCTTTTAACCTTGATCCTCTATAAGTCTTTGCAATTTAAGAAAAAATAGTTCGGACCAGCCTCTTAAAAAGCCTACTCAAAGGGTGCAGGTATATAATTCTACTTCTTCTTAACTCTCTGCAATGCGTTATAAATGTCCGAGGAGGCCACTCCATACCGTTTTGCCATCTCTTTGGCCCAGTCTTTATCTGACGCAAGTCTAAGACTGACCTCTTTTTCCAAATCCGAAGCCACTTTGATATTTCCAGGAACTAAAATCAATGCATATTCTCCCATTTCCGAAAGAGCGGAGGGATCAACTTGTTTTAAGTTTACCCAATAATATTCTTCAAATTTCTTGGTCATCTCTCTTCCAATGAATAATTCACCGTGAGGAAACTCTCTTTGCAATTCAGCTACTGTGACTTGAATTCGTTTTGGAGATTCAAAAAACAGGGTTGGAATATTTCGTTTGGCGATCCTTTCCCACAGTTCAACGCGTTGTTTATTCTGTGAAGGTAAAAATCCGCAAAACTCAAATTCAGTCGATTCCAGTCCGCTGATCGACATCAAAGTGGTCACACTCGAAGCCCCTGGAATAGGGAGTACAATAATTTTTTCCTCATGGGCACGTTTTACCAATCGAGCCCCCGGATCTGAGATAGCAGGAGTTCCTCGATCAGTGACTAAACCTAAAGACCTACCTTCGTGTAAGATTTGTAGCGCTAATTCCGTAGCCTCCTTCAAATTATGGGAAGCATAGGAAAATATTTTTTTCCCCTCAGTTGAAATCTGCAAGGCCATCAAAAGCTTTTGAAATTCACGACTATCTTCGGCAAAAAAAGTATCTAAAGTTTTGAAAAGCTCAATAGCCCTAAGCGTTATATCTCCTAGATTACCTAAAGGGGTCGCAATGATGTATAATTTAGAAGTCATCTTAATCATTCCCTCTTCTTTAAGGAATTCACATGATAATGCGAGCTAAACAAACCGGTAAAGTAGTTGTTTTCGAATTAGAAGGCCATCTTGAATTTGAAACAACAGTAAAATTTAAAGAGACCTGTGTCGATATGCTCAAAAACCAGCCTGACACTCGGCTCATTTTCAACCTTCAAAGCCTTAAATTTGTAGGATCTAGCGGCATCAACCATTTTATGACTACGATGAAACAGATTCTTTCGCTTTCTCCAGCCCCGAAGATGATCCATGTCTCAACCGAGTTCGACAAAGTTTTCAATGCTTACAGAACTGCCAAATATCCCTTCAGAGTTTATCAAACCCTCGAAGATGCCCTCAAAGCTTTCGATCTCCCTGAGGCAAAGCCAACCAAATCAAAAAAACAACGCACCAATGCTTAATGGGTTCTTAGTTCCCTGTTCGTTGTCCTCGTGCCATAATTCGCTTCGATACCGACACTAAGTCGACATTCAGCTTTCGCATAGTTAAACAAGCCGGCCGGTTTGGTCACAGTACATTGCAATCCACTAGCACAGGGATACTCAAACATCCCAGAGGTCAATCGCTTCTGGGTCTCGGGATCTCTATAGGGACACGCCCCCCCTCTAATGGAACGCAGGGTACAAAAATAATTTCTTTGACCGGACCTTTTCTCACACACAGGCTGAGTCCAAGCCGTCACACTAGGAAACAATGTTCTGTGCCATACACCACACACAGAAGCACTTGTGATTTTTTCATTTGGATTACATTGGCTCAACTTATCCCAGTAAATTCTAGAGGCCGCAAGCCCTCGAAGGGTAGTCATTACATCTCTGTATTTTCTATCTGCAAATTCCTGACAAGCTCTCTTATGAACATCCGGAGTTTCTCCTGGTTTTACTTCAACCAACTCGGATGTTTGCATTACCTCTTCGATACCAGCATACTGCCTGGAAAGATCTACTCCACTAACCCCTAAAAAGACCTTCCCAATATAAGAATTGCTCAAAATAAACGAGGCACTCAAGGAGCACAAGCGCACGGTTCTCCGATCTCCGGGATCAAAAAAGTATCCCCCAGCGCTGTTTTGACGAATGATATCGGCGTTCTTTCCCTCCGAAAAGATCCAGGTTGTCACTGCATAGCTTCTACTATATTCGACTTCCGTCGTTAGATTGGCCTCCAACATTCCTAGAATCTCGGTCTTTAATCCTACAGTCACTTTGATCGGAGTTTTAACTTGTTCTTCAAGCTTAATCACGGTTCTGGGATCACTAGGAATTCCTCTGGGCTTTTGGTCGGTTCCGAATAACTGATTCACAATTTTAGAAACCGTATCCCCATCGGAGGTTTGCATCCAACCAAACCCAGATTGGGTTAGGATTAGACCAATAATAAAAAGTAAACCACTACGTGCCACCATCGGGCCCCACCTTTCGCTTTGAACGATAAAGCAAAAGGTGTGCTAACTTTTATCAAGCCTGTTTCAAGGAAAAACAGTCAATCATTACTTTAGACACCCGAATAACCAATGATCAGCAGGACAAATTTTGTCACTTTATGCCTGTGAGGACTTCCCCGTTATTTTTGGTTTAGAGAACGTTTTATAGAACCTCAAATGCCCTTAATGTTAACCCGAGTTTTTCAGGAAAGTACTCAAGCCCCCAGAGCAGGTATCTTTTTGGTAACTCTCCAGTTACTTCCAAAAGAAAAATCCGAACCGAACAGCGATGTTGAACTACCAAAAGTCGACCCAGGCTTTTTAACTTCTCCAGTTTTTTTTTAGAAATGAACCTTGAAGGACGATATTTGGAACTAGCTCTCCCTCTAACCTCCAAAATAACCAAATAATTTTTCTTTGCATCCCAGGCCAAGCAGTCCACTTCACCCCGGGATAGCCTTAGGTTTTTAGCAATAATTTTCAACCCTTTCCTTCGACAGTATGCCATCGCGCACTTTTCATAGAGGGCTCCTCGCCGTTGGGTAGTGTTTGTTTCTTCTTTAGTTTTTTTAGAATGAAAATGAATCACTTCATTTGGACTAGCAAGAAAAGTTCCGAATGTTAGTTGACGCTACCCAAAAAACTCTTTTTTTAAACCGGACTCCAAGAGAAACTCTTACGGTGAATACTAGAAGGGCCTTTTTGAGTTAAACACTGTCTATGAAAAACACTTCCATAGCCTTTGTGTTTAGCAAATCCATAGCCAGGAATTTTCAAGTCGTAGTCTTCCATCCAACTATCTCGAGTTACTTTAGCAATAATCGATGCGGCTCCAATCGAGAGAGAGTGTGAGTCTCCCTTCACAATCGCTAAGTGCGGGGTTGCAATTTCTAAAGTTCCTCGCCCATCCATTAGCACAAAGTCGGGGGAAATCTGCAATCCCTCAATCGCTCTTTTCATGGCCAGTTTGGCAGCATGATAAATATTGATTGAATCAATTTCGTCGACACTGGCTTGAGCTATTGAATAACTTAAAGCACGTTTTTTAATCTCTTCGCTGAGGAACTCACGCTTTTTGGGGGTCAGTTTTTTTGAATCGTCTATCCCGTCAATAAGATCTTTGGGATTAAGAATCACCGCTGCGGCAACGACCGGCCCGGCCAAACAGCCCATCCCTACTTCATCAACCCCCGCAATACACTCATAGCCTTCGGCGTAGCACTGCGCTTCGTATGTCCATTTTGGATTCAAGTGGTATGAAATTTTAAATTCGGATTAATTAAGCCTTGGGAGCTGTTTCGGTCGAAGTTTCAGTAACAGCTTGCACTGCAGGCGCGACCTCTTCAGCCACCATTTCTTCACCAAATCGATCAGCTTCTTTTAAGCGAGCTTTTTTACCTTTAAGTTCACGCAAGAAGTACAATCTGGAACGGCGGACTTCACTTGAGGCCTCAATTTCGATTTTTTCAATGAAAGGTGAGTGGATAGGAAATATTCTCTCCACCCCTACCCCTTCAGAAATCTTACGCACGGTAAAGTTTGCACTAGGCCCTTTTCCGGATTTTGGAGTTTTGGAAATCACAAGCCCTCTAAAAGCTTGCACTCTTTCCTTTTCCCCTTCTTTAAGTCTTACAGAGACATTCACACGGTCTCCGACTCTAAAGTTGGGACGTTTTTTTTCTTGAGCTTTATTAATATTTTCCAAAATCTGGTTCTGCATCGTTAATTCTCCAAAGGCGGCAATCTAAAAAAGTAGCCACCTATAGTCAAGTAAAATTTCGAACACTATATCCCGTAAACCCTTGAAATTCTAACAACTTGCTTCAATAGCCGTTTTTCCTCTCCGCCTTTGACAGTTTTTTGGCCTCCAGCTAATATCGGGACCCCTAAGGTTAAACTCTTAATAGGGAACCCCAAAATGCCACAAAAAACAAAAAAATCCAACACTTCTACCCAAACTCCAAAGCCCGTTAAAGCTTTGAAAGCTACTTTAAGGATTAGAGTCTCAAACAGTGAGGCCCACTATGGGGGAAACCTAGTCTCAGGAAGTAAAATTATGGAATATTTCGGAGATGTGGCTACCGAACTCCTTATCCGCCTAGATGGGGACGAAGGGCTCTTTCGAGCTTATGACAACGTAGAATTCCTAGCTCCGGTTTTTGGAGGAGACTATTTAGAGATTGAAGGGGAGATCACTGAAATTGGAAACACTTCCCGAAAGATGGTGTTCACGGCTAAAAAAGTGATTGAACCTGAACCCTCAATAGCCCCCAGTGCGGCCCGTATTTTAAAGGACCCGATCGTAGTAGTGAAAGCTAGTGGGACCTGCGTGACCCCTAAACACCTACAAAGGAAACTTTCATGAGCTCATTAACCTACGAAAAAAGTGGAGTGGATCCCCATAAAGCCGATCAAATTATAGAAAGTTTTAGCGACTTTCTAAAAACTCGACCCAGAGACCCGAGACTTTTATCAGGGATTGGCCCTTACGCCTCTTGTTTCTCCCTCAAGGAAACACTTTCTCGATTTGAAGACCCACTCCTGGTAAGTTGCTGCGACGGGGTTGGAACCAAATCCAAACTTGCCCTGGATTGGCAAAGGATTGATCGCCTCGGAGAAGATCTCGTGGCTATGAATGTGAATGATCTTCTTTGTATTGGCGCGGCGCCGCTTCTCTTTTTAGACTACTATGCCTGTGGAAAATTAGATTTCTCTCAACTTTTAACTCTTTTAAAAAGTATTCAGTTGGGGTGTGAGTTGGCTGAGTGTTCTTTGGCCGGGGGCGAAACTGCAGAGATGCCCGGCCTCTACATCGACCGAGATTTTGATTTGGCGGGATTTAGTGTCGGGCTTGTCGACAAAAAAAATGTTCTCGGAGAATCCAAAGTTCGGCCCGGCCAGTTACTGCTTGGGATTGAATCAAGTGGCCTTCACTCGAATGGTTACTCACTGGTTCGAAAGCTGATTGAGCGAGAAAAAATAGTTCCTCAAGCCCAAACCCCTTTCTCAAAAGAAACTTGGGCTCAAGAGATTCTTAAACCCACAACGATTTATGTGAAACATCTCAAACCGATGCTAAACCGCTTGACCGGCCTAGCTCACATCACCGGTGGTGGAATCAATGGAAACCTCCCTCGTATTATGCCTCGAGGAACTGAAGCTCGAATCCGATGGGACAAACTATTTTTCACTCCGCTTTTCCAATGGATTCAATCAGCCTCACAATTATCAACCACCCAAATGCTTGAGACTTTCAACTGTGGAGTTGGAATGATTGCCGCATGCGAACAGCAAGAGGCCACCCCCATTTTAACATCTCTCGAACAAACAGGATTGCGTGCGCAAATCATCGGCAGTATCGAAGTTTCAACCTCCAGCCATAAGGATAGTGAACCTCAAATAGTATGGGAGTAAAAAAACGGATCGTTCTTTTTGCGTCTGGAAGGGGAAGTAATTTTTGCGCTCTTGCCGATGCCATTCAAAAAAAACAACTTCCCAACGCCGAAATCATAGCCTTAGTTTGCAACCGTAAAGATGCCCCTGCTCTGCTGGAAGCAAGTTCTCGCAATATTGCTACACACGTTATTAACTCAAAAGACTATCGAACAGATAAAGGGTTTGACCGGGATTCCTATGAAGCGAAACTCTTAGAAACCTCCTTAGGACTTAAACCTGATCTTATTCTTTTAGCTGGGTATATGCTGGTTTTAGGAAGAAAGATGGTTGAGGCCTTTCCAAGAAAAATCATCAATATCCATCCCTCTCTCCTCCCAAAATTTCGAGGATTGCATGCCCAAAGACAAGCGTTGGAAAGTGGGGACTCAATGACCGGCTGTACTGTTCACTGGGTGACTGAAGGGCTAGATGAAGGGGAAACTATTTTACAAGCCCAATGCCCAATTCTTCCAGGAGACACAGTGGAAACCTTAAGCCAACGACTTTTGCCGTTAGAACACAAGACTTATATTGAAGCAGTGATAAAAGTCTTAAAAGAACTCAAGTAGAGCAAATACCTGCTCCCTTTGAGTGGGCTTTTTAAGAGGCTGGTCCGATATATTTTTTTCTAAATTGCAAAGACTTAGAGAGGACCAAGGTTATAAGATTTGATAAGTTTTCTTTAAAGTTTCATTTGATAA
>VGSE01000024.1 GCA_016875135.1 Deltaproteobacteria bacterium | reverse complement strand
TTCCTTCTTCTCAAGCATTCACCTTCTCCTGTTGGAATCGCTGGCGATTATGAAATAAACATCTAAAGGCATCTCTAATCTTGATAGGAGGCGCCCCTAAAAAAATACGAATGTAATCGGTTGGCCAAAGTTTACCGGCATAGAACCTGCGGATTAGCCCTTTAGGCATTCGGTAAAAAAATTCTAGAATGCGATACCTGCAATTGGCCTCACACCCTTGAAACAACAGACGGTTAAGAAATCTAAAAAACCACTGCCGTTTAGCCACTTGTTTAGACAGGGTTACAACAATGGGGTAAACACTTTGATATTCGGTCTTCACAAGCAAAATCCTTGAAATGGCCCGAACCGTATCCGGCAACGAATAACCGGTGGTTGAATGGAAGAACCCTCCCCTAACCCCCAAACACGGAACTAACCGGGCCATCCAACCTTCAGGTTGTCCCTTGTCGCCCAGCAAATATTTAGCCCGCAGAGGGATGGGCAAAGAGCCCACTTCTTCCCTAAGAATTCGCGCAATTTTCCAGCCTTTTTTCTCACAAAAACTTTTAATCTCTGCTCCAAAAGACTCAGAATCGACTTCCCCAGTATCAGAATAACGAGTGTCTTCGACCAAAAGACGTTTTTCATCCCAAGGTAGGCAGTAAAAAAAACGAAAGGAATTAAGTTGAGGACAAGTAGCGTCCATTAAAATGGGCTCGGTAAGGCCGTGAGGGTCTATTAGCTCTAGATCCAAACCCACAAATTTTTGAAACGCCACCATCTCAGGATTAAAAACGGGGAACCCTCTTCCATCGAAAACGCATTTTGCCGCCCATTGTTGCCCGTTTTTTCCTGTAATATTAAAAGGAGCAACTCCTGTTACTTGGGTTTCCAATAAAGTCTCTACTTGCTCTAAAACTCTCTCGTGAAGCCGTTCCGACTTAATTGAATAATAAGAAGAATCCATTCGGCGAGAATGTTTGGGAAAAGCCACCGAATACCCCTCCCATCGCTTTGAAATAAAAGGTTCTACTAACTGAAACTCTTCTTGAGTCAAATCTCCTTCGTGAAATGACCAGGTGTGATTGCCCCCCAATTTTTCACCTTGTTCTAAAATAAGAATCTTCAATTTAGGATAGCGTTGACGAATCCAATACGCCAAAAGGGAGTTGGACAATCCACCTCCCACAAAAACGCAGTCATAATCATAGTGTCGGTCACTCAATTTAGCGTCCCCATTTTTTTAACAACTCTTGTACCATTTTTTCCCACGCTGCCTTCTCGACGTTAAATAATCCAAAGTCGCCTGTCTTAATCGTTTTCGCCTCTATTAGAGGAAACAATAATTTCTTCGCCTCGTCAGTTCGCCCCTCATCTTCGTAGAACTCTGCAAGGGCGATCACATTACCTGGAAAATTCGGAAACTTTTCATAAGCCGCTTTTAAGGCTTTTTCCGCTTTGGAGGAAGAACCGATAGAAATAAAACGAGGCGCGTTTTGATATATTTTTCCTAAAACTCGATTTGGGCCGGCATAGCCATAATCAGGGTTTTCCTCTTGCATTTGGAGCATCTTATCTTCGATCGTTTTAATCGTTTTTAGCGCCCCTAAATTGCGCTTGATGTCGGCAATACTTCCCTTGTTAGCTCCCCACCAAAAAACGGCTTCCCAAGAGTTACTTTTTAATGCAAGGGCAGCATCGGCACTTTCAAGCCCCTTCTCAAAAAAGCTAAGAGCCCGATCAGTGACGTTTTCAATTTGTAAACACCGACCTAAATAGAAATTTAACCGGGCCCTTTCCACTTCACTCTCTACCGTTGAAGCACCCCCCTGTAATTTCACCAATTGAGCCTCAAAGCTTTTTTGGCAGACTTCAACTTCGAGTCGAGAAGATTGTTCGGTGGGAACATTGGCAAAGAATTGCGCAGCCCCAAAAATCAAAAGATACAATAGAGCTTTCATAGTCTCCTCTCATAAGCTTTGAAAAACTATTAACACCTTAACTTACTTGTACTTTTCATAGGTTGGCAACTTGAGAAATCAATTTAGCGCAGAGCATTATATCTTTTGGCTAGGCTGGCGAGTTTAAAAGATAGATACTTATCTCCCATGCAGCCTAGAATCCCAGCCCTACCCCTAGCCAAATACCCTTGGTATTTACGTCTTTTCTTTAAGCTCCAATTAAAAAAATTTGGTCAAATCCTAACACCGTCTTTGCTTTGGGGGTACACCCCGCTTCCCTCGTTGGTGTTTAGTCTTTTTTATTTAGTGATCAACAGAAAAAAAGCGCTGATTTCTCCAGAACTAAGAAGTCTAGCCATGGTGAGAGTAGCCCAAATTCACGGGTGTCACTTTTGTATTGATCTAAACTCCCTCTTTCTGCTGCAGCGCCTTACAATTGAAGAAAAGTTTTTAGCCCTCCCCAAATGGAGAGAGAGTTCTCAGTTCTCAGAAAAAGAGCGGGCGGTTCTCGAATATGCCGAAGCGATGACCCAGACTGAATGCCAAGTGAGCGATCCGATGATGGAAAAACTAAAATCTTTCATTTCAGCCGAAGAAATCATTGAGCTTACGGGACTTATTGCCTACCAAAACATGTCGGCCCGTTTCAACTCAGCTCTAAACATTCCTTCTCAGGGGCTTTGTCAGATGAAACATCCCGTTAAAAAATAAATTTGATCAATTGATAGCCGGCCCAGCAACTAAAGACGGCTGCCACTGGGGTCAAGAGACCATAACTCAAGGCTTTCCACACTTCATGATTAAGCCAGAGATGTAAAGTATCCCAAGCAAAAGCGGAAAAGGTCGTTAGCCCTCCCAGAAATCCAACGGAAACAGCCAACATCATCGTTTGAGACACAGGGAAAAAGGACCGCAAAGAATACAAGGCTCCTATCACAAAAGATCCGAGAATGTTCGTCACAAAAATAACCCAAAGTCCCGAATCCCCCCCTAAACGCCCTAGGAAGTACACAGCCAAATATCTTAAGCCCACGCCACAAGCTCCCAACCCCACGACCCACATAAACTGAACCATTTTCTCTCCTGCTTTCCAAAACTTAATGTGACGGTTATACTTAAACAAAACTTCTCATAAACTTCTAAACTTTAAACCACAAGAAAGTCTCTGATTAATGAAACTTTTTTTGCTAACCCTTTTTTATCTTATCACCCTTCTTAATTGTTCCACTAAAAACTCTAACGTACGACACAACGATTCGACTCTGACCCCTGAGGAAATAAAGAATGATCCAAACTACGTTCTAGCCGATTCCATCCATCGCTTGCTGAGTGAGTCTTCGAACAATACCAAGTTGAAAGAACATACCCAAACGCTCTGCAGGCAAGCTCGCTCCCCCTTGTGTCACTTAATAAGAAAATTATCCACTTTCAAACTTTTATTAAAACAAAAAGACAAGATCTTAACTCCGCAATTGACAAAACCTCTGGTACCGATTGCCCCTCGCTTTTCCAAAGAACAAATTACCAACTGGAATCAACTTAGAAAATCACCTATTCCCAATCTCTTGAAAGGTTTCTTGGCTCTTGAAAAGACTCAATTACTCGGACTCGCTGAAATATCTCAGAAAGAAAATCGGTGTCCTAATAACGTAGCCGTCGCGACTGCGGCCACTTTGGAAGATTATCTTCCCGACGAGATCCCCTTTTCCCTTTTTGCCCGGCTCTATGAAATTGGGGGTTCCTGTAAAAAAACACCCGCTAATGACAAAGAAAATTATTTAACCCGAGCCGGACTCTTTTATTTTTTAGACAAAAATTTTTCCAAAGCAGTTACGATTTTATCCAAAGTCAACGCCACCGATGCTTACTCGGGCCGATCCCTTTACTGGCTCTATCGCGCTAAAAAAGAGCTTAAAGATACCGAAGGATATGCTTCGGTGATTCAAAGGCTCTCTACCCAACATCGATTTTCTTTTCATAATCTGATCGCGGCCCACCAGGAGAGTCGACCTCCCATTGCTGAGTTTCAAAAGTCCTTATCATTTTCTGCAAGGTCACAAAAACACAAAACTTTGAATCCCTATATTGAAAGCATCGAAATCTTAAGTCGATTAGGTTTTTATCCCAGTGCTCATCTCATCGTCGATTGGCTCTTAACTCAATCCAAAACTCTCGAGCCCGAAGTAAGAGTTCATGTGACTCAGTTTGGAGACTCTCATACAAAGGTCATTCAACTACCAGGAATTTTGATGTTTCACCCGACACTTATTTCAAAAGAAACTCTGACTCTTAATTATCCTGAGACTTTTCTAGAATTATTCCATAAGTACAAACAGTCCCTTAATCCCTATCTTCTGATGGCAATCGCTCGACGCGAAAGTTCTTTTAATTCAAAAGCGGTATCTCCGGCCAACGCCCAAGGGCTTCTTCAATTAAATCCTGAAACCGTCAAACTATTATTTCCGGAAAAATCGTTAGACCTCTTCGATCCTGAAACCAATATTTCAGTAGCATCAACTTACCTATCGAAGGTTTTAAATGAAGTCGATGGGCACATACCCAAAGCCTTAGCGGCCTACAATGCAGGCGAAGCACAAGTGAAGACTTGGGAGAAACGTTACCCAACTGAAGATAGAATGCTTTGGATGGATCTTATTCCCTATCGTGAAACTCGAGATTACGTCGCCAATGTACTTAATTCCTACCACTGGTACCGTACCATTTATGAAAACAGTTCCGATTTTAGAGCCATTTTTCCTTAGACAAATTCTCCAGAGTTTGGCGACAGAATTTATATAGTATCCCAACGATAACCTTCATACTCCACCGCATCGAGAGCCAAGGAAGTAATCTGTTGGTCATCATTGTCATCGATTTTATTGAAATTACTTCGGACTCGGCGGGATACCTGTCCCGCAAAAACTTGAAGAATTTCTCTTTCTCTTTTTGTTGCCTCAACCCCTTTTTCTTCAATGGCCGCCGTCACACGACTTAAGACCGAAGCTAGAGCAAAGAGATCGATCATCACATCGGCTAATCGCCGAGTAGCAAACTGGTGGCCTACAATGTTTTTCCCGTACTTACGAAGCATTTTATCGACAAACGAAGCCAATTGTTTAGTGCAATCTTCAAATACTTCAGCCTGTTCTTTGACTGTCGGATGAGATTGACTGAGCGTGGCTTTGCCAAATCCTGTTGCATAAGAAACTCGTTTTCTTGCATACTCCGAAAGAACACCAAATCCTTTAATGGGATCTTGTAAAACATTTCCAATTGAATGGGCTACCTCTTTCAACTGTGCCCCAACATCGTTCATGGCCGTCAAGGCAATAAATAACCGTAAAATGTCATTTGTCCCTTCAAAAATTCTATTGATACGACAGTCTCGCATGATCCTTTCGTAAGGGTATTCGGACATGTAACCGCCTCCCCCGGCCACTTGCAAAGCTTCGTCAATTGTTCGCCATAAACACTCTGTCGCAAAAACCTTACTAATAGCCGCTTCCACGGCATAATCCTCACATCCTCGATCCGAGAGCCCAGCGACCATGGAAACCACGGCTTCACTGACGTAACATTCAACAACCATGTGGCCTAATTTTTGTTGAATCAGACCAAATTCCGAAATATTTTTTCCAAACTGTTGACGACTTTTGGCATGTTGAGAGGCCAAGTGAATGGACTTTTTCATAGCCCCGATACTTCCTCCACCTAAACCAGTTCGCCCTACGTTTAGGATCTTCATGGCTACTTTGAATCCTTTTCCCACTTCCCCTAAAACATGTTCTTGAGTTAACCGAACATTGTCAAAGTTCACAGTTGTGGTACAACTTGCCCTAAGCCCCATTTTATCTTCATGGGGACCGGCCGAAACACCGGGAAGATCGCGAGTCACGATGAAGGCGGTCATCTGACCTTCCAGCCCCTCTGTCTTAGCAAAAACGGTGAAGAAATCGGCGATCCCTCCGTTAGTGATCCAGAGTTTTTCTCCGTTTAAGATCCAAGAATCTCCGTCCCGTGTCGCTTTGGTTTTTATACCAGCAGCATCAGAGCCGGCCGTACTTTCCGTCAAACAGAAAGCTGCAATCATTTCTCCAGAAGCAAGTTTTGAAAGATATTTTTGCTTTTGAGAATCGGTACCAAACAATAAGAGACCTCTCATTCCGATTGAGCTGTGAGCTCCTGCGGTTATCGCAACAGAGCCATCATATTTACACAATTCCTGAATCGTTCTTGAATAACCTGAGGAAGTTAAACCCAGCCCCCCAAATTCCTCAGGGATAACGAAACTGAACATTCCCATTTGTTTCATTTCTTCCAAAAATTCCTTAGGAAGCTCCCCAGCTTTATCCCACTTTTTAAATTCGGTCTCTTTACTCTGTAACCAACCTCCTATTGAATCAAAGGTTGTCTTAAGAAGCTCCTTCTCCGACTCTTGAATTTTGGGAAAGGGAAAGATAATCTCCTCTACAATATTTCCCATGCATAAACTTCTCATGAAACTTAGTGTTTTATCAGCCATGACTCGCCTCATTTCCTCTTTTTTTATTTAACCACACTCTCATTCAACCAAGTGAGATAATCAGGATTGCCTCCAGAAATCTCAAAAAACAAAATACAAGGAACCGAATAAGAATGACGTTTCTTAACCGCTTTCAAAATATCCAAACGCCTCTTTTGGTCGCTTTTGACAATTAATACCGCCTCGTCTGCGCTTTCGACTTTTCCTTGCCATCGATAAATGGATGTTATTTTGGGAAAAATATTCACGCAAGCGGCCAGTTTATGGTTCACTAAGTATCTCCCTAAGTTTAAAGCTTCCTTGCGATTTTTAGTGACCACATAAGTGAGTAGCGGTTTTAGTGACTTTGGACTTTTCTTTACTGCCATATTTAAATACCATACCTCTCATGTTACGCGTAGTCACCTGGAACGTAAATTCAATTTCGGTTCGGCTTGAAAGGCTCTTAGCCCTTCTTAAACGCTGGAGTCCTGATGTCGTTTTCCTTCAAGAGTTGAAATGTCCGGATGAGAAGTTTCCCTTTTCACCAATTCGAGAAGCCGGGTATCACGCGGCTATTTTGGGGCAAAAAACTTATAATGGAGTGGCTATTTTATCGAAAAAACCACTTCAGGAAATCCACACAGGAATGGGCAATTTTTACTCGGATTCGGCAGCTAGACTGATAAGAGGAAAATTGGGCGAGATTACTTTTGTTTGTTGCTATGTCCCCAACGGCCAAGAGGTAGGTTCAGAAAAATATCAATACAAAATGAATTGGCTTCAAGGCTTTTATGAACTGCTAAAAGAAATGCGAAGTCAGGGACAGGATATGATTGTTGCAGGAGACTTCAATATAGCTCCCGACGACCGCGATGTCCATGATCCTGCAGCTTGGAAAGAAAAGATTTTATGTTCAACCCCAGAGAGAGAGGCTCTTCAAAGAATTTTAGACTTGGGATTTTCGGACACTTTTCGAAAACATCACCAAGATAACGGCCTCTTTTCTTGGTGGGATTATCGCGCCTTAGGCTTTCAAAAAAATCAGGGGCTAAGAATCGACCTGATTTTAGCGACCCCGCCACTCTTAAAGGCCTGCTCAAAAAGTTTGATTGATCGAGATGAAAGAAAAGGAGAAAAACCCTCGGATCACGCCCCAGTGATTTCGGAGATTGGGCCCCTCTTTTCTTAATCCCACAACCAGGATTTTTTAGGTTTAGATTTTCGCTCAGAACTTTTTAGACTCCACCCCCAATTGAGAGGCTCCTCTTCCTCGCTCTTAACATTTGAAACTTCGTCCTCCCAGAGGGAAATAATCTTTAAAGACGCCTGCTTTCTTTCCGTAAACAAATTAAAATCCGTCTTAAGAGATTCGACTTCGAACTTGGTCTGAGTGACCTCAGTGATCATATTAACCGAATCTTGATAAGGGGCGGTCGTTCCGCTTAATCGGTCATAGAGCGAAAAACTCTCTATCGATGTCGGGCTTCTAAGTTTACTCTGGGCGCTAGTCGATTCACTTTCACTGATTAAATTATGGGTCATAAATGTAGAGTCCAAATCTCCCCCTGTTGAAGTCAGCGAATTCTCTCCCCCCAAAATACTTTGACCTGAACCAAAGACAGATTCGGTCACAGAGCCTTCAATACTCTTTTCCCCTTCAAGGGCATTTCCACTTCCCCCCAAAGAGTCGCCCCCAGTTGTTAGGGCGTCACTCACAGAAAACAGCTTATCTGCATATAGAAATGGACACACAAGATTTCCCATCAAAATAAGCTTTAGAAGTGTGGAAGGCTTCATCATTGTCTTTTCGTCAGTATGGCTAAAATTTTGTACCGGAACTTTAAGTATACACCCAGATCTCTAACAAAGACGTGAGACGCGCCTGGCCAATATTAATACAACCTGGGCAGGCCTTCATTTTTATTCGGAGTTCCTTAAAATACCCTGGATACACCCATTTATACCTGCTCCCTTTGAATGGGCTTTTTAAGAGGTTCAAACGGCCATGAAGTTGGTTTAAGGCGCTAAATTTATTGGCCGTTTGACGATGAGGTGAATGATCAACTTAAAAAGCCCATTCAAAGGGAGCAGGTATCACCCATTAACTCTTAGACGCCTATCATGACAAGTTACAAAATCAGATTTTCCGAATAAAATTCAGCAACTTAGACAAGACAACCCAACCTTTTTCGATGAGAAAAAAACAGAAAATGTCCCTCCACTAGGGCCTTAAGCTTAAAATCATCAAAGTTTCCGCAAAAAGAAATCCTAACTCGTCGTGGCATTGGGGTTGCACTCTTTAAGATTGTAGACTTGATGATTTCAGTCAAGGAGTGGTTTTATGCGTAGATTTGAGCGTTTTTTTCTATTTTCGGCTTTTTTCTTTTTAAATTCCTGGTCTTTCGCTGAACCTCAAAATCATCAAAATTCTGAGACAGCCTCTCAAGGAAATCAGAGTAGCCGAGCGACTCAAGCCGCCCCTCTCACTGACAGAGAATTGAAATTTATTTCAGAGAATTTCTTTATTTCACAGCTAACTGTGTGGAACAAATTCTCGGAAAAGCTGCCCAAAGCTTTGGAAAGCGCCATGAAAGATAAGAACGAATCAGGGACCAGTGCAGCTGTGGCGGAACTTTTTGGAATGATAAACGGGCAGCAGGCAAAACGCGTCCTTGAGAATGCCGTCAAAGAAAGAGACACAGAGAAGGAGAAAAAACCCAATGGCGGAGATGACCGCTACATCGCTCTAATGGAACGATTTGTTTGGGGAGCTAAAGCTTTTATTAAAGATCCTTCAAAAGAAGAGTCCGCTGAGAAATACAATAAAGAATTTAACGAAGCTTTCAAGACTGTTTCCGCTAAAAACCAAGAGATTCGGGAAAAAATTAAGCAAGCAGCAGATGGGAATGATCAAGCTAAGGACTGGCTTCGAAAAAATCTCGATCAGAGTTCTTTACTTTCTTTTGCTGAAGGGCAACGAAAATACGGTAATAAAGATTTAGCCGACCGTCTCATTGATGCCGTTTCATTTAAAGAAGGAAAAAACAAATTTTTAGACATGAAAACGAACACTGAAACCCAAAGACTCCACTTAGGACAAACTTCAAATAGTGTTTCCCAAACCCTGGACAAATTTTTTGACAACAACAAAGGTTTTAACGGTGCTGTGGCCTCGTTCTCTCCTTTTAAAAACCCCCCCATGAAACAATGGTTTGTAGACTCCAGAGGCAATTTTCAATCGGGAGCCCCAGCCAACTTTGTTGCTCCAGCGACTCCCCCTCCAGGTGGAAACGGTTCTTCAAACGGCTCGACCTCTTCCTCGAGTCAGGCTCCTCAAACTGGAAGCTCTTCTCAAGCTGGTGGGACAACGCCCGGCTCCAGCCCCTCCTCTGCTAACCTCGCAACTCAAGCCAGAAACACCATTTTAGTCACTTGTCGCCGTTGCCACAGTGACGCTACTTTTAATGCCCAGGGAGTTTTTTATAAAGATGGCAGCAGCGCAGTGAGTAAGTCTGAAATGTTAGAGGCTCTCCGTACGGTCCCTCGGATGGTTGAGCGAATCCCTCCGAGCGAAAGAGCTGAACTCATTGCCCTCATCAATCAATGGGTCAATTGACTTGGCCAATGCTTTTAAAAAAGCTACATTTGAGAGATGGGAACCCTTTTTCAATTTCCTTATCGAACCGTTGCCGAAGTCTCAATTCGATCTATCATTAAAAACCTAGTCGTTTTACGAAGCACTTCTCAGAAAGAGATCGTCCCCGTCGTGAAGGCCGATGCCTATGGCCATGGTTTACTTCCCGTAGCTAAAGCTTTAGTTTCTCGGGGCAGTTGTCATAGTCTTTGCGTCGCAACTTTGGAAGAAGCTATAGAACTTAGAAAAAAAATACCCTATGCGATCTCGATCTGGGTTCTTTCTGGGTTTCTTCCTCACCAACTTGAGGCCTACCTCAAATATCGACTCACCCCGGTCATTCACAGTCTGAACCATTTAAAAAGTTTATTGAATCGTCCCAAACTACCGGAAATTCATTTAAAGCTCGATTCGGGAATGCACCGATTGGGCTTACTTCCCGACGAAATGCCCGAGGCCTACCTGACCCTTCAAAAGCTAGGAATTAAACTCTCGGGCTTTGCAACTCACTTTGCGGAGAGTGAAAATCTGGTTTCAAAATTTGTCGATAAACAAATAGAAATATTTCACGGTGTTTATCAGGAACTTCTTCACAGAAAACTCATACAAACAGACGCCAAAATCCACATTTCAAACACAGGCGGAATTCTTCGAAATAAATTGGGATTAAGCTACTCCGTTCGCCCCGGACTAGGACTTTATGGAATTTCTCCCAATCCCAGGTTGCCTCACTCGGAGGATCTCGTTCCTGCTTTAACTTGGAAGGCCCGAGTGATTGCCACCAAAAACCTAAAAGCTAATGATTCGGTCGGCTATGGTCGCACCTACATTGCAAAGAAAAAAGAAAAAATTGCGATTGTTGCTGTCGGTTATGCTGATGGAGTTCCAAGACTTCTGAGCAGTGAAGGTAGTGTCATTGTGGGGGGCAAGAAAGCTGCAATTCGAGGTCGAGTTTCGATGGATCTAATTGCCATCGACTGCTCTCATCATTCTTCAGTCAAAGAGGGAAGCTTGGTTACTTTGATTGGTAAAGAGGGAAAGCAATCCATTACTGCTTGGGATATTGCCAATTGGAGCCGTACTATTCCTTATGAAATCTTATGCGGTATTTCTCCGAGGGTTCCACGTGTCTATCTCGATTAAACTACCCTTCAACCTTAGCAACGTACATCGCCTTTTCATCCACTGCCAATTGAATCAGAGTTAAATCGTCTTTGAGTTTCTTTTTTGAAGTATAAGCATCAACGATCCCCATCAGTTCATTTTGCATTTGCAGAGGTTCAGGACTTAACCCCTTAGTTCTTAACAAATCTTTGATTTGCTGTTCGGTTGTTACGTTTTTCTTCTTTAATGGACCACTTAAGCCATCGGTGTAAAGAATCATGAGATCCCCAGGCTGCAACTGCAATAAACATTCCTGGTACTCAAAGTGCTCAACTCCGCCCAATTCTGGGCTGGCCATCCAAGAAATATTTTGAAGTTGCCCTCTTCGCCAAAGAATTGGCCGAAGATTTCCGGCTGAAGTAAATTGAAAGTTCAAACTAGATCGATCAAAGATACCATAAAGCAAAGACATGGAGCTCGAGTTCTTCGAATAGACTGTTCGAATTTCCTGATTCACAAACGAGACAAAAGATTTAGAGTCGGGAAATCGGTTCTTCATTTCCTCTAGTCTTAACTTCAATAAGACACTTAAGAGAGCAGCGGCCAAGCCATGACTTTTTGAGTCCGCCAAAAGAAATCCAAACCGCTTTTTGTCACCAAATTCAAAGATATCATAATAGTCACCGCCTCCTCCGACTGAAGGAATATATTTCACACTCAGGCTCAAACCTGGAATTTGGGGAGAAAACCTGGGGCGCAAGACCCTTTGAATGTTCTCAGCCAAATCAATATCTTTTTTAAACTCATTCAGCAGACGATTTGAGGCTTGAGTCAATGCTTGGGCCTTTTCTTGAAACTGCACGCTCTCCTTTTCAAGGAATTCGATATGCGACCACTGATGCTGCCCCTTTAAAATTTGTTGGTAGTAAAACCAAAAAAGAAATTCCCACCCCTCTTCTGCCCAAACACTATCCTTCGTCGTATTTTCAAGCAGGTCATTGTAGAACGCAGGATCCTCTAGTTGTTGCCAACTGACTACCACGGCAAGCCATGTAAAATGCTGTTTCTTTTTTAAAATTGAAAGCCTTGAAATTTCTTCTCTCTTTGAAGTTTTGGCAATCACGATATCGTAATTTTGATCCAACGCCTCTTTAGGCCTCACGGTAAGACATTCAAAAGAGAATCCATGGGAATTCAACCCGGTCTGAAAGGCTTGACTAGGAGTAAGACCCACAAAAAGCAGTTTCATTGACCGCTCCTCGAATTTGAAAGTTAAGTAAAACGTCCCGAAGCTTTAGGAGTCACAACATCACTGACAGGTGGAGTCACAACCGTTTTTTGAGAGACAGTTAGACTTCCTATCTTCTTTTTAAGTTTACGATTCTGAATATAAAGTACTAACATCTCCACACTACACAAAAGGCCACAGGCCACCATGCCAATAAACACACTAGTCATCACTACAAAACCAATAGCGATAGGGGGTGACTGATAGCCCCAAATCTTCACAACTATTTCCTCACTGTTACCTTGAACAAACAACATTCCGGCGTAGGTAAGGCCAATCAATAACAAAAACATGGGAATGATTTTAAGTCCTCTCATTTCAATCTTCTCCTATATCCTTCAAAACACTTTTCAAAACAGGTTTGCAAATGCTCCGGCATTGCTTTTGTCTCTGCTAGCACCGGCATAAAATTGGTATCTCCGTTCCATCTAGGCACGATGTGAAAATGCAAGTGATCTTTAATCCCGGCCCCAGCTACTTGCCCCAAATTCATTCCCATATTAAACCCATCAGGGTTATAAACATCGGTCAATACTTGCATCGCTCGCTGCGACTCCTGCATCATTTCAGTCAACTGTTCCTTCTTTAACAACTCAAATCGAGATATGTGCTCAAACGGAACCACCATCATGTGCCCTAAATTGTACGGAAACTTATTTAAAATAACGAAAACCGTTTTGCCTTGGTAGAGAATTAAATTTTTGTTGTCTTCCTTTTCTTTTGGAAGCTCACAAAACACACAACTCCCCTCTTTTTTTTCGCAAGTGATAAATTCCATTCGCCACGGTGCCCAAAGAGGTTTTGTCATAAGTTTCCCTTTCTTATCGACCGTTTACACCAAAAAACTAAATGAATTTGGAGGCTGTTTTACTGCAAATAGATGGGGTTGTAAAAAACGTAGGGAACTAACCGATTTAAAAGCAATCTTAAAGCCGTATGCCTTGCAGCAAGAACTTCGACTCGGTAGACTCCGGTGCGGGTTAAAGGAAGCTTCACCGCATTAGAACTTGTCTTTGCGACCACAATCTCACGAATGATTTCCCCATTTCTTACCAATCTCACCACTTTTTTAAATGGCGTCACCGGGGTCTGGATCTGCGCTTCGCAGTTAGAGAACCCCTTGACCGTATCTCCTACAGCGAAGTTCTGCTCACCGCAAACCACTTTCCACTCATTGCCTTCAAAAGGAGCCAGGGCCTGATAAACGATAGCGAGTCTCCCCTCTTTCAAACTTTGATAAAACTGCTTCTTTCTTGTTTCAAAATCAAAGGATCTCGGCTCTTTCAGAAATAAAACATTGGCTGCCATTTTAAAAGTCTGCAAATACCCTGGCCAACTGAGTGACCTATGGTTGGAGAGTTTTAATTTGGAATGGGTATCATGGGCTAAGTAGGCGAAGTGCCCAGTTTTCCTAGATGTCATTTCGTCCCATGAGGTAAAATCTTTGTTATACACTTCAAAAAAACGTAAGGCCGACAAATACTCATTGAAAGGATAAATAGCCGCAGTCAAAATAAATTCAAAAGGTCGGTCAGCCAATTGCCTTTGCCAACTGCTATCAAAATTGACCACTTCCCAGCCGTCAGCATACTCATCAAGTCGACTCCAAGGGTTTTTAACGTTACTAGGATGTGCGATTGCGATAAATAGTCCGGGTGTCTCTTCGGTTTTCAAAAACTGTTTGTAACTAGCCTCCTCGATACTTTGACGATCGGAGTTCTTTAATTTGTCGCTGAGAGAAAAAAAACTCACCGTATGTCCTACAGGAAGTGAAGATTCTGTCTCAACAAAAAGATCGGTATTGCCGTAAGCTCTCTCGTATCCCTTTTTTCTAGCATCGTAATTATTGTGATCGGTTAATATTACAAAATCGTGACCAGCCGCTTTCGCAGCCTCTGCAATCTCGTCAGGGGTGCCACCACCGTCAGAAAAGTTTGAGTGAACATGGATAATTCCCTGAACTAATCGGGAATTAGAACTTTGAGCTTGAAAAGAAGCGGTTTGCTCTCGGGGACGTTCCGGCAAGAGTGAAAACAATTCGACCATTCCCACAAGAACAAACAAAGTCCAGAAAGTTGAATGCCTTTTCATAGACCGCGGCTGAATTCAAATAAATAAAGCTGAGAGATTTGTTTCCCTCTGACTTCAAAAGGGTAAACTTTTAGCAACTGTTTATTGGTGAAACAATTTAAAATTTCAGGATTTGACTCAAGCTCTTCGCGTAACACTAAAACGCTTTCATATTGGCAGGGATCTTTACCTTCGACAGTAAATTGGCTCGCTCTGCCTGGAGGATAAAGCTGTTCCGAAGAAACGCCAAGGAATCTAAAATAAGAGGTCCACTGATACGTAGGAAGAAAAAGAACCTCATCTCTGCCATTTAACTCGAGATCGGCTTTGATATTCTTCGAAAGTTGCATGAGGGCTTCGTATTTGGCGACTCGATCCTTTTCGGGAGCCAACCTTTGAAAAGGATGAACCAAATGGATGGCTACTAGAAGCGAAACCAAAATAGGTGGAACAAACCCCAAGAACAGGAAAAAATACTCCACGATAGAGATAGAGTTTTTATTCAAGAGAAACTGCGCCAAGGGCCAAAAAGCAATATAACTCATCAAAGCCCAATTCGCTTCAACATGAGTTTTCGCAGCTTGAAAGAGGGAAAAAATAAAAGGAAAGACAAAACAGTAAAAACACACTTGAAGCACAGGATTGGAGCAAATCTCGGCACGGCGGATCAAGATCCAGCCTAACATTAGTAAAGGCAAAGCCCCTACGATAGCGATCTGCCCACCCAAAAATTCACCAAACACACCTTTGCCATCTGACAAACTGTGGTTCCACTGAAAAAGAAGAGGAGCAAATTGATGTTTAAAGTTGAAAATCAAAATAGGAGACGCAATGGCAAAGGCGAAGACCAAATGAATCAAGTACCCTCTTGCCCAAGATTTGAGTCGATATTTAGTCCACAAAACTAAAATGGAGCAAGGGATAGCCAAAACCATGCTGTATTTACTCAATATCCCAAGCCCCAGAATCACCCCACCTAAGACCCAAGTTTCCCAATGGATGGGAGAGGAGCGATAAACCCTTGAAACGGGGTCATCCCCCCAAGGGGAAAAAGCTTTGCTCACTGAAACCAACCAAACCAAATAACAGACCCAAAAAAACAGCAAAGGAACATCAGGGGTCATTAAGACAGCCCCGAACAAAGTTAAGGGAGTTGCTAAAACCAAAAAAAGAATCTTTTTCCCCTGAGTTAAATAAGCAATGAAAGTCAAAAGAGCCAAATGAACAATGGGAGCAAAAAATCGGATACCAAACAGAGAATCCCCAAAAATAGCCGTAGACAGTCTAATCAGAACCGCGACCATCGGAGGGTGGTCGTAATAGCTCCATTGTAGGTTTTTGGCCCAAGTCCAATAGTAGAGTTCATCTTCGGTGGGCGGCAGATAACTCGATAAAAGCCAATGAAAAACGGCCAAAACACAAAGTACTAAGAAAAAAACGGCGTCGGAGGACAAAAAAGTCCAACGTGACAAGAACCCAGCTCTGCCAGTGCCCGAAAGCACAAGGGAACTTCCTTTTTGAAATCGCGAGGCCAAATAAAAGATCCTTTTGAGTTAAGAGTTTTCTTCTACGTAGTCTTTGTATTCGTCCGCAGACATCAGATCTTCAACATCGGCATCATTTGCAAGCTCAATTTTGAGCATCCATCCCTCCTGATAGGGATCCTCATTGATAAGCTCCGGCGCCTCAAGCAAAGGCTGATTCACTTCTACGACCCTTCCCGAAACTGGAGCATAAAGGTCGCTCACCGCTTTCACCGATTCCACGACACCAAAAGAATCGTTCTTTTGAACAGACTCCCCTTCTTTGGGAAGCTGAACATAGGTGATATCTCCAAGAGACTCTTGAGCAAAATCGGTGATCCCGATAGTTGCCACATTCTCTTCCAATAAAACCCACTCATGTTCTTTGGTGTATTTTAAGCCTTTTTCTATTGTCATGATTTCCCCTTTTCGAGCACAAACTTTAAAAAATTAAATGAGTTAGTCAATCCAAATTTATTGTTTAAACTTCCATCTAAAAACAGGTATAAGAAGGCCCTTAAGGAGCCCGACAGGCTATCGCGTGTGCGAGTCATCGCACCCGAGGAAAGTCCGGGCATCAAAAAGCACCGTAGCGGGTAACGCCCGTCCAGTGTAAAAACTGCGGACCAGCGCAACAGAGAGGATGTACAGAGCGAGACTGGTCACCTTGGCAAAGTGACTAGGTGGGCCATTTCGGCTAAAGCTGCTGTAGTGAAAACAGGCAAGCTCTACGGGATGCAAGGTCAAACAGTGAAGCGGGTTTTAAGAAATTAAAGCCCTTTGGGTCGCTTGCCCAAACGACTTCCAGGTAGACCGCTTGACTCTTTTGGTAACAAAAGAGCTAGACGAATGATGGCCTCAGGCAATACCTGACAGAACCCGGCTTATCGTTGGGCTCCTTAAAACTTAAAAAGGATGAAAAATATGAAAAACGGGGTTCGTTGGTTAACCATCGGATGTGTCTTAGGGGGAATAGCAACTTCTTGGCTAGCCCCAAAAGCCATTGCTTGGTATTTTACTCCCCCCATCGAAATGGCCTTAAATTGCAAAACCCCTATTGAATGGGCCCTCCACAAACTCCAGCTCGCACAGCTCTTTGGAACCCTGGCCGGAGGAATCCTTTTTCTCATTCTAGGATTAACGGTGTTCAAAGGAAATAATTCTGAGGGAAAGTGACAACCTTGGTGGTCTAAAAAACATTTTAAGTTTAAGAACAATTCTATCGGACCAACCACCTAAAAGCTCACTTCAAGGGAGCAGGCACAACTCTTTTCGCTCTTGAAAGTCCCTTGCTTAGCTTTTTTAGATTTTCTCGCCAGGCATTTCGCTCTATCACACCTTGTGCTTGTCGCAAATTACTCCCTTCTTGCCAGAACACAGTAGGTGTTCCTGTAATCTGCCACCTCGCTTTGGCCTCTGCCTCACTGAGACAGAAATTCTCGCCGACAGAAGAAAATCGCATTGCAGAGGACATGCAGGTTAACCTATCCGGATCCGTCCAAAGGATGCGAATCTTGAGATTGGGAAACTCAAATGGAATGAGCTTGCGAAGTTCCTTGAGCAAAAGATGACAAGGGCCGCAATTGCTCTCCGAGACGACGGTAATGGCAAATTTCTCGGCCTTAACTAGACACTGGCGGGTACCGGAAAAGGGATCGGCTGCTGCGACTTCCTTTGGCCCGCAATCAACTGCGACCAAATTCCAGGCATTAGGACTTAAGATAAAAAGAAAAGCCAAAAATACTCGCTTCATAGATCTGTTTTAAGTCCCAAAATAAAAACTCGCCCACGCAGCGGTCCCCAGACATGCATGTTATCAAGGTGGAAGTGGCGCGGGTCGGGACCATGCTGTCCCCAAGCTAATGGCGAATCGCCGTAGCCTGTTTGAGTGAAACTCGTCAGATTTAAAACAGACGCTGAAAACTCAATCGAATGTGCTGGATGGTAGGCAACTGTAAAATCCAAAGTCGCATAAAGAGGGGCTTTAGTATTTTTGCGTGCCGATACTTCCTCAACGTTTCCGAGAGCCGGATTGTTGGGATCAGCGGGGACCTCTTCATAAGTTAGGTAGTGTTGGTCATAACGATATAAGGCAAGATCCCTGGAACCGATGACTGTGCAAATAAGCGACGTTTCAAATCCACCCCACGTTTTTTCTATTCGCAAGCGGGCACGTTGCTCAGTAACAGCGTTAGGAAGCAGCCGTTTATAGGCTTTGGCCAGTCTAAAGTCTTCGATTGAGGTCTCTAGGGTCCAGCCATTTTCAGCACGGTAGATTCCTGAAAGGTAGCTCGAAACCACACCGAGAGAGTCTGAGTAGTTTTTAAACTGCGCCGAATCCCCAGCATTTTGAGACTCCTCAGCGTAGGCGGTATTTTGAAGAAGAGTTCCGTAAACTCCGCCTCCGAACTCCCAGCGATTTGTCAGGTGGTGTGCCGCATATCCCAGTGAATGTGCCGTCTCAATCTCGGTAAGCCCAATCGTGAAACCATCCTCGCTTAAGCCATGTTGCGATTCGAAGAAACTAAGTGGGGCTCGATATCCACGCCCGTAGGAGAGCCGCGATGTCCATTGCGCATCGTGCATCCATTTCCAGTGGACTCGCGGAGACACGAGAAAGCGTTCCACGATCCGATTCTGAAAAGGCCACTTCACGGATAGGTAATCAAAGCGGGAGGCTAAGGATAATTCGTGTGATTCGTTAACAGACCAAGTATCCTGTGCGTAAAGTGCTCCATTTTGAAATTTGAAATCATCGGGTGGAAGATTTTTGATCCCGTATAGCTTTTCAGAGCTGGAGTTCATATTTTGAAGTCTGCCGTCGGCACCCAACGTCAGCACATGGTCGACGTTCAATGGCGTCGTATAGCGAATCTCGCTAAAGGAAAGAAAATCACGGTTCGTATAATCGTAACCATGAAAGTAAATTGAGTCCTGGGCCTGCCAAGCTCCGCTCGTCGTCAGTTGTAGTTGGCTTGCAGCTCCCACTCGTTGTTTGAACCGACCCACCAACTCATGACGTTTGAGACCTATCACATCGGCGATCTTCGACTGTGAGTCGAGATAGCGTCTGGAAACGTCATTGCCGTCAAAGCTTGGTGAATCGACGTTAGTCAAAAAAGTAGTTGGGCGAGTTCCGTCGGTTGTACCACCCAATATCGAAATGCTCTGCCACGCGTAGCGCACCTCCAACGATTGCGACGCCGTAAGGTCTGTCTGGGCTTTGACAATAACGCCCGCGTTAGTAAATTCGGGGAATTCCGAAACTCCATTCTTATCTATGTCCCAGAGTCCTTGGCGAGCAAACTGACCAGCGGCTAAAAAACGAAATTTCCCGTCTAAGGCTGTTTCTGCAGCCGCCCCGGATAAAAGAGAAGTATTTGCCGTGCCTCCTTGAAGATTAGTTGTGGCAAATGGGCGTTTTGGCGTTTCGGTAATAATGTTAAGCACTCCACCGATGGCTTCAGGGGCGGTGAGAGCGGCGCCAGCTCCCCGAATAACATCGATTGCTTCCACGCCTGCCATAGGAACTGCATCCACCCCGTAGAAGCTTGAGACAGCCGAATGGAGCGGTACCCCATCGACCATAATCGTTGTATGCTCGCCACGAAGCCCGTTGATTGTGACACGCTTTGCGCCACAATTCGCACAAGAGGTTTGGGTATCAACACCTGATTCGTGCGCTACCGCTTCAGCCAGTGTTTGCGCTCTTTTTTGTTCGATACGTTTTTTCGAGATGCGCTCCGTAGGGAGAACCGCGCCGCGATCGATGCGGCTCTGTTCTAAGCTCTTTTCATCCGTGACGATAACCTCTGGAAGTTGCTCCGGATTATCGTCTGCAGCCACCGAAGTCTTAACGGCAAACAAAAGGACGCTGGCCATCAAAATTAAACGTACATTACTCACTAGGGGACCAATTTCACATTAATACAGGTGTTATCGTGAAGATGATCATCGTGTAACCACTTCACCCGAAAGCTCGCTGGATCCAACATCTTGTCGCTGGGCGCTTTTAACGCCAGCTTAATGAACTCTCTAGTTGCAGCTCTGTCCCACTCTAGAAGTTTTCCGTCGCCTAAAGCAGAAAAAGCCACAATTTGTTTACCCAAACCCTCTCCGTCATGTTCGTAACTAGTCGAAAGCTCTGCGCGGTAATTCTTACGATCCACGACCCCACCTTCGTACCACTCCCGATGAAGCATCATTCGGCAAGGACGACCTTTATCGGTTCCTTCAAAAACAAGCGGTAACTGTCTTAATTGAACTGAAGAATCCTCGGTAGAGGAAGTTTCTGGTCGCGACCCCTGCTGAGAATCTAAGGCTTGGTTTTCTTTACCACAACCTGAGATAATCACGATGGCTGTGAAAAGTGGGATTACATACTTCAAATATAGTTTCATATCTTTCTTGCTCCTTCCATGAGTAAAAGGTATTTATAAACGCAAGTGATTTGCGTTTACAAGAAAAGGAATAAGAATTTTATTGGAGGTGACGGTTCGGCCCTCTTGGTGAGCTTAGGCGCCCACGCCCTGCTCTTGGGTTTATTAATCCGATCAATTGATTTCGAGGGTTGGGATCGAGCGGCGGGAAGATCGGGAGCTCCTGGAGCCTTAACTGAAGTGTCGCTTTGGTTCCCGGCAGAGAAATCGGTACAAAAAACAAATACTTCGGTAAGACACCCCACGCCCCAGTCAGCATTAAACGTCGAGGAAATCACAGGGGTGGAAACGGCCAAAGAGCCGGAGGAAGGCGCTACGAAAGGGCTATTGGAACGTGATCAGGGCAGAGGCTCAGGAGGTAATTTCGGGGCTGGAGGCCGTTCTTTGTCCTACCGGGCATTGCTCCATAGCTACTTAGACCAGTCCAAATCATATCCCCCCTCTCTTCGGGAGCTTGGACTTTCGGGTAGTGTACGCGTTCAGTTCCGAGTTACACGAGAGGGAACGCTGGTTGAGATTTCAGTTCCAGAGCAGGAGGCGCTGATGCCACTTAAGACCGAAGCGTTGCGGTTTTTGAAGCGCCAACACAAGGTGCCGCTTCCTCCGAGCGAGCTTTCCGAATCCGAACTTCGCTTTGAGCTTCCTCTGCGGTACGAACCCTCGCAACGGGGATAAAACAAGTGTTGTAGCGTAGAGCTATAGTTAATGGTTTCGCAAAGAGGGTATGTTCACCTCTTGTTTGAAACCCGATCTAGAAAAAATGAAAAACAGACTAGTTAAAGTCGTATTTCACTAATAAGGCGTTTAAATTTATTATCAGACCAGTAACTCAATCCTTTTTATCAGCCAACAAAAAATGGGCCTTTGTCTTGCCTGTCCGTTCCTAACAGTTTTGCGTAGAGTACTAGAATCCGAGGCTGGTGAAGAGACCCGCAAAGAGCACGAATTGATTCCTCCCCGCGGCCAACTGAAAGAAGAAGCCCACTATCTGACAAACGCCTGACCATCGAACCGAAAAGCGTCGGAGATTTT
>VGSE01000023.1 GCA_016875135.1 Deltaproteobacteria bacterium | reverse complement strand
GGGAGCAACAAACCTTATTTGGAAGTATGGAAAGAGCTGGACGTCAAGTTATAGCATTAGAGATGTTTCTCTAGAGATACCGGGCACGCGTTATCGTTGTAAAGTTTCATCGGGTCCAACCGTTGTTTATTCCAATGCAGTAGGATTTAACATCTCTGACACTCCTTTAATTTCTGAAATTAAACCTAACTTGGGAGACCCCTCCACTATTTTCCGAATCTACGGAAAACATTTTGATGGCGTTAAGGCTATTAAAATTTCTGATGTCCCAGTCGCTTTCTTTTCGAAAATATCCAATAATGAGATCCTGGCTGTGCCTAGCCCAAACACTCGTACGGGACCCGTGACGGTAACCAACCTTTCGGGTATCGGGACAAGCCGTCAGAACTTCTCTTTCAGAAACCCTTTTTGTAATGTTCAAATCGATAAAACGAAATCGTTATTTATCAATTCCAGGGATGTAGTGAATGATAAGACAAGAACTCAGTATTTGCCGGAGAGCCCGAATGGTGGAGCGTGGAGCTTTGTGGGACTCATGTCTCAAATCGCCCCTCCCGGAGCCGATTTGCAGGAGTTTATTCGTAGATGGCTTATGACTTGGAACACTACAACTCAAATTAATGGTTTTGCCGTCACTCCGCGAGACGCATCAAAACTTACTCAATATTGGCCTGCCGATATCGAAGGAAAACTTGATCTTGCTAAATCACCTTTCCGCCTTCTAGCCATTACAAATCGAATTGATTTGCGAAGCCCTTTACCCGAACATAACAGCGCCGGTAAAGTCGTTTTTGTTTTTGGACTTTTTGAACAAAAGCAAAGTATTGGATTGGGAAATCCCTTGAAAATGTGGGTGTCTATTGAATTTGATATGAGATTAGAAATTCATAGTCTTATTGAATGGACACTACTTTGGTATAAATTGAATCAGATTCAGGGCAACGCAGATTCTTTCAATGAAGCTCTTGAAAAGATCACACGAGAATCTACGAATCTAAACCCCAAAATATCTAATGCAGGCCATTCTCCTTTTTCATCTTTAAAGACAGAAGAAATGCAACTTGAAAACAAACCGGAATTTCGGCAGTTTAGGTTGAATGAGGAAAGTAAACTCGTTCCTGTTCCATTGAAACAAAATCCTGATAGTTCATTCAATTCAAATAACAAAGCCGAGCTTGTTCAGTGGGTTAATGATAATCTTTCCGCGGTTAATTCAGACCAGTTTACTATTCCTGGAGAATTCTTAGCGGGAGCCGCTCAATTACCCGCTGATTTTTGGTTAAGGCATTCCAATCTGCCCTCAACCGTAGAGAACCATTTCAATCGGTCTACTTGCACGGGTTGTCATCAGACTGAAAGCAATAACTGGGCAATTCATGTTTCTAATCGACAAGAAAATGAGATATCCAAAACCTCGAACTTTTTAAATTACGAACTTTTAAACCGAGAATTTGATTTTAAACTTTTATTAATGGAGATGTTTTGTGGTCAGTAAATTTGCGATCTTGGTGTTTTTGTTTTTTGGAGAATCCTTGGTGGCGAAGACCGCTATCGAACCCTTCAATCAATGGATTTGTAAACAACATTGTGGAGAGATACCGGGCGACAATGACTCTTTAAATAATGAAATCAAACAGCTTAAGAACTTATCTGTTCAAGTTTATGCAAGTAAGCGTATCAAAGGGGGGAGCCATGTGGTCGATCGGTGCGGAGAAGGTTTTGGATACGAAGAGTGTTATTTAATCCCTAAAACTAAATCTGCTCCATTGGGA
Organism: Deltaproteobacteria bacterium; assembly: GCA_016875135.1. Classification (GTDB taxonomy): domain Bacteria; phylum Bdellovibrionota; class FAC87; order UBA2466; family UBA2466; genus UBA2466. The sequence goes on along the minus strand of VGSE01000023.1, from coordinate 20,184 downwards.
TTTATTCTAGCTCCAGAGGCGTCTGGCTTTAAAGTTAACTCAACGCGGTCTCATTGAGGCTTTAATTCTTCATTTGCCGGAGGCGTTTCTGAAAGAAACTTTAAGAGCGGTTTTTTCCATTCCATTTCAGAGTATCCCGACTCAGGCAATTGAATCGCAGTCGCCAGGTTTTTGGCAACTTCCGGGGCATTGGCTTTCACAAATTCCATAGACCAAACCCTTGGACGAATGGTGAAAATCGTGGCACCACTGACAGGGAGATTCACAATACTTTCCAGTTCACTTCTTAAGAATAAATTGGAACCCACATTGGTTTCTGTGATAGCAGGCTCTTTGTAAGTTGATCTTCGATAGGAGGGTAGAGCTAATTCGGGGTTGGTGACCAAAAACCAATTGTTTCTGGCAATACACTTTCCTCTAACTCCGCGTTCTACCGTCCCCTCTACCGTCTTTTTTAATCGATTCTCATATTCCGGAATGCCGGCATGAATGGCGTGAATATCGACTCCGATAAAATCCTGAAGACTCCAATTGGTAGGGGTCGCTAGGAATCCTCCTGCCAATATCACTTTGCCGTCCGTCTGTTTTAAATTTACGGTCACGTCGTCTTGAAGCAACATTCCCAGCTTTTCTAGGGGGTGGGGACCCGAAGTAGAATCTAAACTAACTACAGCCCCTGTGCTTTTTGATTTGAGAGTTAAACCATCTTGACTAAACTCACCTGGGAATTGAGCAATCAAATGTTTACCAGTCATTTCCAGAAATTCCTGAGCGGCTGAACGAACTCCCTCCTCTTGTCCCGGCTGAATTTTTAAAATATCTGAGGATCGTTTAGCGTAGAGTTCGCGTCTCGTCGCCATTTGTTGAGTGTATTCGGAATCAGGGGCTAACCACTTTTCCGGTGCTGGAGAAAATATATTGGGTGAAGGGAAGGTCGTATTAATTTTGGTAGTTCTCAACGCCTCGTCGTTGGTTGAGAGCAGGGGCGCGTATAACTTCCGTGCGCCTATTTTTTTAAAAACTCCCTGACAGTTAGGTGATGGAATTGCGTATAAAAGGCTCAAGTGGGCAAACAACAAAACTAAAAAAACACGCTGCATTTTAATTCTCCCTAGGGTCTCAAAAAAAATAGTAAAAGGAATTTTGATTTTATCACAAATCTAAAATTCGGTTAGAGACTTCGTTTAACGCTCATCTGCTTTTCTAACCACATTCCCAAATGACGAAAATAGTTCGCTCTATCCTCTTCAAGTTCATTGTGAAGCTCGTGTAAACAATGGGGTGCGATAAAGAGTTCCTTATTTTTAGAACTAAGAGATCGTAGGATTTCATAACTTCCTTCGATCCGAATAATAGGATCGGCAGAACCATGAACGATGAGCGTTGGACTTTTTATTTTTTGCACATATTCAGGGAGGATAGGAAGGGTCTTTAGGATTTCATCTCCTTGTTTTAAAGTATTAAAATGACAACAAAACGGATCGTTCGCATATCTCTCTACGGCCAATTTATCTCGAGAAATCCCTTCAAAAGCCGTACTCTTAGGTAATCTTAAATTAGGCATGACCTTGACTAGCATCTGTCCGACCTTGATTTTGATGGGAGATACGCCACTACCGACCAAGTAAGCCGGAGCACTTAAGATCAATCCTTTTAGAAGCGAATGATAGGAGGCCGCGAATTGGATAGCTATCGACCCTCCTAAGCTATGCCCAAGCACAAAAAGTGGAAGATTGGGAAGTTCTCGTTGAACCCAATTAAATACGGTTATTGTGTCTTCGACATAATCCTGGAAACTTTCAATCCATTGTCTTTTGCCACCGCTTTCGCCGGATCCTCTAAGATCGAAACGAATGACTTCAATTCCGGACTTTACTAAAAATTCGATAGTGTGGCAGTGGCGCCCGCTATGCTCGCTCAGTCCGTGGATCAGTAGAAGACGTGCTTTTGGAGACTCAATAGAATGTTTCCAAACGGCTAGTGACCCAACGGTGAAAGGATTCATAAAATAAAGTAATTATTCTTTCCTATCGGCTTAAGACTCGGGTTTGTTCGGTACATTTTCCGATTCGGTTGCGTTCTCTTCAGAATCTTTGTCTTTAGGTTTGTCTTGAGGAAAAGTTGCCCCTATTGGGAATATATAATAGCGAATGGTTCCGGAAAACCTCTTTCCTTTTGCTTCTTGGCCATTATAGAAAACCTGAGTTCCACTTGAGTTCCCTAAAACTAATTTAATTTTCTTTTTGGCTTGATATTGAACTTGGCTTCCGGCTTCTAGGTGGGTTTCTTTGGGAGGCTCATCATCAATAACGATTTTACTCCAAGTTCGAAACTTAACTTGAATCGTTAAGTTGTGTACCGACTGAACTGTTTCCGCTAACTGAGTTGATGCGGTAACGACACCTATCGCTGGAGAGACTTCAGCAGAGGGCACGGTAGTCGAAGTCGTTGTTGAGGTCTGAGGAGAAGTTGAAGAGGTAGTTGAGGGTACGGTGGATGACTGGGTCGAAATCGTTGAGCTAGTCGTTATTTCCGTGGTTGATGTTGAAGATCCGGAATCTTGGGAGGGGAGAGATGAACTCGTTGATGTTTCTGGAACAGAAGGCTTAGTTACTGAAAGTGGTATTGTACTCGTTGTTTCGTTGGCAGTGGCTGTGGATGAAGAAGCCAAAGGCGAAAAAAGCTTAGAAACAAAGAAACCTGCGACTAAAACACCTAATAAAACGATGGCTACAATCTTTGTTTGCTTTGAGGTTTCAGGATTCAATTTTTCAAATTGAGCTTGTGAGGTGGGGGCAAATGAAGTGGGAGACTGCGAAGAGGAACTTTGGGTATCCGGTGGAGAGTCAGAAGTGGTCTGAGAGATCTCGGTATCATTCTGTCTTTCGGGTTGTTGAGATTGATAATACAGTTGTAGAGCGTGTTTGCTACTTACTCCTAAATATCGGGCGTAAGCCGTAATAAAACCACGAATAAAAGGCTCTTGAGGAAGTTCCCTCCAACGATCTTCTTCCATCAAAACGAGATTTTGTATATTTATCTTGGTGCTCGAAGCGATCTCCTCAAGACGAATTCCTTTCTTTTCTCGCTCGGATTTAAGGTATTGACCCAACATTTGCATAATCTAGTCAGCCGATCTTTTTGGTGATGCTGATTAATTTAAATATTTGAGAACCTCTTGAGATCGTTCAACGTAAGGCCCGTTTTTGTATCTTTCGATCAGTTTTTCGAACTGATTTTTTGCCACGCCTCTCTGCCCGGCTTTCATTAAAGCTAAACCCAATTTGTATTGGCTCTCTTGGTAAAGAGGGCAAGTAGTTGCTGCTTTTTTGAAGAAATCGGCAGCTTTATCGAAAATTTTTTCACGAGCATAAACATCGCCCATATTTTTGTTGGCTAAACAAAATTGAGGTGTCAAATCGAGAGCTTTTTGGTGGTAAAGTTTTGCTTGTCGGTTATTTCCTAATTTAAAATAAGCGTATCCCAAATTGGTCAAAGCATTTTCCGGAGTTGCATAGCTATCTTTTGCCAAAGCTTTTTCAAAATAAGGTATGGCTTCTCGGTATTTTTCCTGACGATTGAAAAGAACGCCTAAATTGTTTTCAACTTCTGGGTAGTCTCTTTGAAGTTGAAGAGCTCTTTTAAAGGCCTCTTCACTTTTAGTGTGCCGTTTTGTTTCCATGTAGATAATGCCAAGGTGGTTGTAAGCTGCAGGGTAGTCGGGGGTGAACTTCATGGCTTGCTGAATGGATTCGGCGGCTTTGCTGTATTCTTTTTGAGCAAATTGGTCGGCGGCAAGTTGCATGTAAATTTTAGCCTTCTCAGTATCCTGGCTTTTATCAAAGAGATGAGCGCATCCAGTAAGAACCAGAAAGACCCCTAACCCCAAACCGATAAGGATAGACTTGACGCTATGCATATTAATCCCCCTTTAGAAACTTAAAGCTCCACAAAAGTAATCCTATAATTTTATCTGCAGTTTGAACTATAGCCAATTCCTAATCCCCTGCAAACAAGACTTTCGTAGCCGAAGCACTATTTGGCCGGAGCCTGTGGGTCGCAGTTCTGAAAAGTGGCATTTCGAGACCGAAAATACCCTTAACTTTGGTCTCTAACCGGGTTGACAGATGAGAGGGGCTCTTTTTTAATGCCCGGTGGCATTTGCCGGGGGGCAATTATCTTTACAGAGAGGAAAAAACATTGAATTCCATGATTCGATTTTTAGGGGTTTTTACATTAAGTGTCGCTGTTAGTTTTAGCTTGGGCTGTATCAAAAAGAAGGTGGCTGAGTCAGTTTCTTCTACGCAGAAAAAGACAAAATTGGGATTTGTATTGGCGACGATGAATGAGGAACGCTATCTCAAAGATCGAAACTATTTTATGGACTTTGCAGCTTCCCTAGGGGCTGAAGTGGAGTTTTCTTCTTGTGATGGGAAGGTCGATCTCCAAACAGCCAAAGTTGAAACACTCTTGTCTAAAAGAGTGGATGCTATTGTCATTCAACCGGTTAACGGAGAGGCGGCAAGTTCTATTGTGACACTTGCAAAAAAGGATAATGTCCCGGTGGTGGCTTATGATCGCATCATCAAGAATGCCGATATTGACGCTTACGTCACTCAAAACAGTTTCCAAGTGGGAGTCCTTCAAGCTGAAGCTGCCGTTCTAGCCACCCAAGGAAAAGGAAACTACATTTTGTTAATGGGGGAGGCGGGACATTCCGTAGCTGATGAGATCACTCGAGGGGTGATGTCGGTGCTGGAAAAACATCCCGAAATTAAAGTAGTCACTAAACAGAACCATCCCAATTGGTCTTCGGCTCTTGCTTTGGCAACCGTAGAAAATGCTCTCACAAAAAACAAAAATAATATTCAAGCCGTTCTTGCTAATAACGATGGGATGGCTCTTGGGGCAGTTCAGGCACTTGAGGAGCAAAAGCTGGCTGAAAAAGTATTTGTTGCTGGCGCCGATGCTGATTTGACAGCGATTAAGAACATTCTCAAAGGCAAGCAATCGATGACCGTTTTAAAAGGAATTAAACCCTTAGCTGAAGAGGCAGTAAAAGTCGCCATTGCTTTAGCCAAAAAGGAAAGTATTAAATTTGATGAGATGAAAAACAATGGGACCAAAGAGGTCCCCGTGATTAACACTCCCGTATCGAAAATCACCAAAGAAAATGTTCAGTCTGAAGTTGTGGACACTGGTTTTCATTCAAAAGAAGCTGTCTTCGGGGACAACAAAGGCTGAAACTCAACATGAGCTCTCCTCTTCTTTCAGTTTCTAAGGTCAGCAAATCCTTTGACGGCATTTTCGCACTTAGAGAAGTGAGTTTTGAGATCTTTGAAGGGGAATGTATTGCCTTAGTTGGTGAAAATGGAGCCGGAAAATCCACTTTAATGAAAATTTTAAGTGGAGTTTGGCCTAGTGGAAAATACGGTGGCGATGTCTTTTTTGAGGGCAAAAAACTTGCTCTGAAATCTCCGGTAGAGGGAAGAAAAAGCGGTATTTCGATTATTCATCAAGAGCTTTGTTTGTTTCCTAAATTATCCGTGGCAGAAAATCTATTTCTCACTGAGTCCTTTCCCTATGATGGAACCCCTTCGAATAAGCTTTTCGAACGGGTTCACTGGAAGGCTTTTGAGGAAAAAGCACAGTGTCTGATGGATGAGTTGGGTTTTGATGTTGAAGCTCGAGCTATTGTCGAGGATTTAAGCGTTGCCAAAAGACAGTTAGTCGAGATTGCTAGAGCTTTTCACCACAAGGCCCGTCTATTGATATTGGATGAGCCTACTTCGGCTCTTTCTCAAGTTGAAGTGGAACATCTTTTTAGAGTGATTCAACGCATGAGAGGTCAAATGACCTTCATCTATATTTCCCATAAACTGGATGAAGTCTTTGAGCTAGCAGATCGGATTATTGTGCTCAGAGATGGGCAAGCGGTAACGAGTCTCAAAAAATCAGAAACGGATGCTGCGCAAGTGATTCGAGAGATGGTTGGTAGACCCGTACACCTTGAAGAGAAAGCCCCTAAAGATTTTGACGGGGATCCTATCCTTAAAGTGAATAGGCTCTCGCACGAGTCCGATTCGGCTAAGACTATTTTAAAAGAGGTTTCATTTGAAGTTTGCTCGGGTGAGGTTTTAGGGATTTCCGGGTTGATGGGCTCAGGTAGGAGTGAGCTTTTACGTTCTATCCTAGGAATTCAGCCGGGAACTCGAACCGGGGAAGTTTGGTTTGAGGGAAACAAAGTTAACTGGGAAAATATTTCTCAGGCCATGGAGGATAAAGTCGCCTTTGTTCCCGAAGATCGTAAAAGAGACGGATTATTTTTAGATCATGGGATCGATTTTAATTTAACGATAGCGACACTGGACCAAAATTTGAGTGGTACAGGAACTTTGGCTCTTTCTGAGGAGAAGAAACGAGTTAAAAGCTTAATTGAGCGGCTAGGGGTTAAGTGTTTCGATTTTAAGAGTCCCGTTAAGGTTCTAAGTGGAGGAAATCAACAGAAAGTTTTGTTGGGCAAAGTGGTGGCATTATCGCCGAAAGTCTTGATGCTGGATGAACCTACTCGAGGAGTTGATATCGGGGCAAAAGAAGAAATTTATACTATTATCCGTCAGCTTGCGAGCGAGGGGATGGCAGTAGTCTTAGTTTCTTCGGAGTTGCCCGAATTGTTAGCGCTTAGTGATCGAATTATGGTTCTTCGTGAGGGAAAAGTGATGGGCGAATTGCAAAACCACAAACTGACACAAGAAAAAATTATGTTATTAGCAGCAGGAGAAGTAAATGGAAGCCGTTCTTGAAAGACTTAAAATGAAGACATCAAATTCAAAGCTTAGCTGGAAAACTTATCAAAGAGAAATTATTCCTGTTTTGGTTATTGTTCTATGTGCCTTGATTTTCGATGCTTGGAGTGGGGGAGCGTTTATTACTCCGAGGAATCTGAGTAACTTATCTCGTCAAATTTGCGTTAATTTAACTTTGGCTGTTGGAATGACTTTAGTTATTTTGACTTCAGGAATTGATCTCTCGGTAGGGAGCGTATTGGCTTTGTCTGGAATGGCTGCCGCGATTTCTCAAGTTCATTGGCAGTGGGCAAGTTCGGGGTTGGTTGGTGCCGTGTTTTCTTTTGGGTTAGCGATTGCGGTAGGGGGGCTTTCTGGAGCTACCACCGGAATGGCGGTTAGCCGACTTAAGATCACCCCTTTCATTGTTTCCTTGGGTATGATGGTGATTGCGCGTGGATTGACCCTCATTATCTCCTCGGCTCAAGCGGTGGCTCCATTGGGAGACACTTTAGGACGATTGAGTTCCGATTATGTCTCACCCCAAATTAGTTTCGTTTTGCTTTTAGGGATAGCCGGTTTAGGTTTGGGGGTTGAAGTTCTAAGATGGGTGAAACAATCAGCTCCGGGGGGCGACATTGCAAAAAACCTATTTGCGATTTTAGCCTTGTGTCTATTAGGGATTTACACTTTCTGTAACTATCGCGGCATCCCTTACATGGTATTTATTTCAGTCTTGTGTGCTCTGGTTGGAATTTTTGCCTTAAAGTACACTCGATTTGGCCGTTTTATTTATGCGATTGGTGGCAACCGAGAAGCGGCTGAACTCTCAGGCGTTCCTGTGGCTAAAACACTTTGGTTGACCTATTTCCTCATGGGTTGTTTAGCCGGGCTTGCCGGTGTGATGGATTCGGCCAGAGTTAACGGTGCTGTCCCTTCAGCTGGGGAATTGGGGGAGCTAGATGCGATTGCAGCCGTTGTGATTGGCGGAACAAGCCTTATGGGTGGGATGGGAACTATTGGTGGTACAGTTCTAGGAGTTCTCATCATGGGTACTTTAAATAACGGAATGAGTCTTGTGGGAGTTAGCGAGCATTACCAAAAAGTTTTTAAAGGGCTCGTTATCATTCTTGCGGTCTATCTTGATCTAAGATCCAAAAAGAAATAGAGATACCTGCTCCCTTTAATAAAGCATCCCCCATTTCTTAAAAACTTTTTAACACTACGCTAACAATTTTACGGTGTGTTCTACAAGAGTTCAGTGCTAACCCTGCGTGAGTCAACAAGGCTTTGATTTAGCAACACCTCACTGCGAGGTGCCTATGAAAAAACTAAATTATCCGCTCTTTTTTGTTTTTTTATTTCTTGGCACTTTGGCTTCAGCTGGCCTATGAAAAAACTAAATTATCCGCTCTTTTTTGTTTTTTTATTTCTTGGCACTTTGGCTTCAGCTGAAGAACCCAGTTTAAGGTTTGGTGCTCCCAGATATTCGGGTAGTGGATGCCCGCGAGGGTCGGTCAGTTTTCTTCCGACGGAAGATGCTTTTACGATCCTGTTTGATAGTTATGTGGCGGAACGGGGCAACAATTTAGCGTTGAGAGAGAGCTTTAAACAGTGTTTTATTCAAGTTGATGTTGAGGTTCCGGCCGGGTTTAAAGCCGCTATTGAAACGATCGATTATCGAGGTTTCACCCGAGTCGAAGACAAAGTTAAATCCTATGTGATGAGTAGTTTTTCGTTTGGAAGCCTTCAACTAGGCTCTAGTCCGATAAAACAGTTTAGAGGGCCTCAAGAGACCGATTTTCTCAAGCGGGATCTTCCCTATTTTACGAGAAAAGGGGCTTGTAGAAATAAAAGGGTCATTCCATTAAGGGTTGTTACGGTTTTGGGAGTGACCGGCAGTACCAGATCGAGAGGCGTTATCGCCTTAGATTCAATAGATGGAGTGGTGGAAGCTAAGCTTTCAGTTCAACCCTGTCGGAGATAGTTTAGTTGTATTATTTTAAATTGTGTCTCTCTCCCCTCCGATGACGGAGAGGAGAGAAGAGAAGTATTCTATGTGAAAGAGACCTTTATTGACATCGTCTCCATCGGATTCCATAGATGTGTTTTAGCTCGCCGTCGATTGAGTCGACGGTTAACAGGGCTCTTTGACGTCCCGAAGCGGTCACTCGGACTTGAGTGTTCATATTCAAGGCACGATTTGCCCCACATGGCGACCAAACTACCGCATCAAGGCCCAAGGTGTCCCTAATTTGGTAATCTCTTTCTGTTGGACCATAAAAGTTGGTTCTTAAGCTTCCGGTTTTTGCCTGACCGGAGAAATAGTAACTGGAGACCTGTTGCCCCGAAGTTCCTGGATCTAGGCGAGCGTATCCCCGGTAATCAACGGTAAACACCGAGTACGACCACCCCTGTGGGAACCTTAGGTCAACAGCGATTTGACAGTTCTTTCTAGCCAAAGAAAGAGGCATTCCTGGACCTGCTTCGGCAATGTAAGAATCAAACAAAAGCGTGAATGCTTTAGCATCCGAACTTAACACTTGTGAAACCGATCCCGCCGGACAACCACTACCGGCATAAGAAATTCCATTGATGTAAACTTCACGGGGATTGGGACCGATCTCTCCAAGAGCTAAGCCGCTTAATGACAACAGCGAAAGCAATGTGGAGAATCCCCACCGCTTCAATTCTTTACCTCGTAAAAACTTCATTTTGTCTCTCCTTTGTTTTTCTTAAGTGGTTTTGGGTTTATCCCTTCTACCTGACTTTCAAGAGAGCAAAGCAAATGCCAGAAAATTCAGAGCGTAAATGTGAGAAATTTCAGTTGAATCATGAATTAATTTCAGGGTAATCGAGTCGTCTGGAGCCATAGAGTCCCTAGATGAATTTTACACGTTGAATAAAGCAAGAAAGTTAAGTGCCTGTATGAAAGTTTAAATATTTTGTGAGAATAAAGTTTTAAAATACGTCTAAAACTCTTTGTGTTAAAATATCGTAATAACCAGATTTAAATTTCCTTTTTTAAAAGCAGGTACTTTACTAATGAGTAAAATTTTCATTTTGTTTTTTCTGACAGCACCCATTCTTTTCGCAGCCGAAGTCATAAAAATTTCCAAAAATAAGATGGATATGGCAATCAGTCATGAATTTGGAAAAGAGTGGGAGGTGGGTAATACAATATGTGTCGAGTCTAAGGCCGGAAATCGAGTCTGTGGTGAAGTCGTTAAAGTAAAGAAGGCCGGTGCTATCTGTAAAATGAAATCCCCCTTGGACGGAGTTGCGCCGGGAGATGAGGTGGTCGCCGAAGAGGATATCTCAATTAAGTCGGAGCCCATTACCGATCCGTTAGATGCTGGCTCTAAAGAAGATGGTTTGGAAAATATTCGGAAAAACGAACCCAAAAAAGGTAAGGAAAAGCGAAAATTAGGATTTGGTTTAAGAGGTGGTCTGAGTCTAGCCAATTTTACTACTGACAATCCAAACATTGGAGATACTAATAATCGAACTGCTTTGGATGCTGGTATTATTTTAGATGTTCCTTTTAGTAAGAGTCTTTTTGGGTTTGAACCTGGGATTTATTATGTACAAAAAGGGTACCAGACCTCAAGCTCAGCGACTGGTTGGGATTATTTGGATTTGCGTTTGTTGTTTAAGGCAAGAGTGATTAGGGGAGATTTTACCCCGGTCTTTTATTTAGGTCCTTATACAGCTCTGTTAATTAAGGCGGAGTTTAGTTCTGGGTTGGGAGTAATTGACACTAAAGATTCACTTAACTTATTTGATTTTGGGATTATAGGGGGTTTAGGACTTGAGTTTAAAGTTGCAAAGGGAGTTGATTTGGGGCTTTCCGGTTTCTACGGTTTTGGGCTGGCCGGATTAGAAAAGGAAAGTACCTTTGCTTCAAAAAATAAAACCATTCACTTTTTACTTCATGTTATTTTCCAGGTCTGAGGGGCTCCAAGTTACCTGGCTTGACACCTTTTGCCGTTACCTGCCGTAAAAGGGCATTGATATTTGGTTAAATTGGATTTCGATAAGCTATTGAAACATCTAATTTTTTCTATTTTTGTTATCAAGGCTTAAGCCATTTTTAAGTTCTTTGACACCCCAATTTTCGAAGGCATAGTGCTTGCAGATTGGCTCTCCCGGCGCGGGTAGGGAACGCAAGGCACCTTTTCCTCTCCCAAGGCCGACATAAGGAGAGAGAACAGTGAAGATTACGACGAAGAACGGTTCCGATTTAAGACCTATCAATGATGACTACAGCACAACCACCCTAATCGAACTAACTCCCGAATCTAAAATGGGAAGAATCCCATCCAATGTTGTGTTTTTGATCGACGCCTCAAGCAGTATGGGCGGAGATAAATGGTCAACAGTAAAATCCGCAGTTTCTGAAATTTTAGGATCGCTTCAAGACGATGACAGAGTTGGAGTTGTTCTCTTTGATTCCGGTTCCAAAGAAATTTTTCCGCTCGCCTCACTGGCCGAGAATCGCTCGGCCATGCAGGACATGATTAAAAATTTAAGTGCTCCCTCAGGTGTGACCAACCTAGAAGCCGGACTTAAAACGGCTTACGGAGCTTTTGAAAAACGCGCTGATAAAGACAAAGTCAAACGCGTTAATCATGTGATCCTTTTAACCGATGGTTTCCCTACCGATGATCAAGGCTATCGTGTTGAAGAAACAAAAAAATATGAAGATATCGTTAGAAGGCACGAGCACATTACTCTGACCGGTGTTGGTATCGGCTCCGCTGATGACTATGATTCCAGTTTTATCAGCAAAGTTTCAGAACTCGGCCGCGGGTCTTATTACCACGCAAATGACCTCAATAAGTTTAAAGAAGGGCTCCAAGCAGAAATTGCTAAACTCCAATCCTCCGTGGTTGGCAACTTGGCTCTTAAGTTTTCTGATCTCAATAGTCGCGTGATGCGTATAGCAAAGATTGCTCCCGAGATCGTTATTTACGATATTCCGGGAAACTCGAAGGGATTTGAGATCCCAACTGGGTCGATGACCAAGGACATGACAGCTTTTATCGTGCAAACCAATTCACAGGGTGCCGGGGCCGCTGGAGCGGAAATCTCATTGTTTTCGCTCTCAGCGGTTTATGACGGTAAATCGACTGAAACGGTTACGGTAAAGATTAAGGCGACTGATCGCGAAGCAGATCTCGGACAAGTAGATCCTGATGTCTTTAAAGCCATTCAGGTTTTACAAGTTCACCTCAACGGGGAACAGATTCAAGCGAGTTTGGAGGCTGGTGACAAAGCTAAAGCAACTAAGATCATTGAAAACACGACCAAAATTGCAAGCAACTTAGGTCAAGCTAATGTCACTCGCGCTCTAACTCGTTTGGCCACCGATATCAGTAAAGGCAAATCGGTCGCCGATGATTTAGCCACGATAAAAGACGAGTCCAAAAAGACTCGCCTCTTAATCAAATAGTACGTAAGGAGAGATAGCATTGCAGAATTGCCCTTCATGCCAATCTAAGGTAACTGCGGGGTCATTGTTCTGTGACGTTTGCGGCGAGACCCTGTCGCAAGTACAGGTGGCTCGAAAGCTACGTCAATCCTCTTTTGATACTATTAAAGATGCCAAAGAGGGGCTTCTCTCTCCAGGGGAGCGCATCAAATCTAAAAACACCTACATCATTGAAGAAGCTATTGCTCGAAGTGGGTTCGGTGCTACCTTCAGAGCCACCCGACTTAATGACAAAAAACCCCTTTTGATCAAGCAGATGCTTGATCAAAGTGCTTATGATCAATTTAAAGATCAGCTTTTAAAAAGTTTTAAACGCGAAGCCAAATTCCTAAGAAAAATAAAACATCCGGCCTTTCCAAGAGGCTACGAATACTTCGAGCGAAATAAATCCTTTTACTTAGTAATGGATTTTATCAATGGTAAGGAACTGACTAAAGCGGTAGCGGATTACAAAGCTACAAATGGCAAAGTTGAGGATGGACTACTCGTCTATTTAGGGATCGAGATTGCAGATGCTTTAGAGGTTCTTCACCAACACGGATACATTTATCGAGACTTAAAGCCCCAGAACGTTATGCTTGATGGAATTAGCTCACGAGTTAAACTCATCGATTTTGGAACGCTCTACCAGAATTCTGATACTCATCCTTTGATCTTTGAATCTGAAGGCTATACTCCTCCTGAATTTAAAGCGACTGGGATGAGGTTTCAGCCCTCCGGGGATATTTTTAGCTTAGGAGCTCTTTTGTACGAAATTGCGATTGGCGAGACTCCCCAGCTTGGAAAAGCGAATCTCATCTCGACCACAGGGAGAGATCAAAGGCTCTGCCAGATTATTATGAAATGTCTTGAGACCGACCACACTAAGAGGTTTCAACGGGCACGACAAGTCAGAGACGAATTAAGAAAACTCACTCGAACAGGAATTTGGCCGTTTAAAAACAAAAACGCTATAGCTCCTGTAGAACTCTCGGTTTTACCCAAAACACTTTATCCTCCCTCTTGCACTTTTTGCGAGTATTGTGGATCAGCCGATCCGAATTCTCATGCCGGTTATTGTAAGAAATGTCGTGTGCCACTCCGGGTTGGGCGTATTGCAATGGGGTCCGAGAATCAGGAAAAGGAATTTTTTCTTTACTCAGATGAGACGATTATTGGGAGTTCGCCCAACTGCCATTTTTCACTTAAAGATATCAAGGACAATAGTGGAGTTAGCCCACAGCATTTAAGAATTTTTCGAAGAAAGACGGGCCTCTGGGCAGAAGCTGTAGTGAAAGATACGGATAATACATTGGTTAATCGACGAAAAATCCTCGGTCCGGTCGAGCTGTTAGATGGGGATACGATCGAAATCGGAACAACCGCCATTCGATTCACCCTCAAAGATGCGTGTTGAATTGACTTTTTACAAATTTAAAATCTAAAATGTGATCTACGTAAAAATATGAAGGAGTAATATTTGCTAGATCTCATGCGTAAGATAAAACGGCGTGTTTTTCCACCAACTGTTCAAATCCTACCTGTTGAAGGACGTCATGTTCTTCCGTCGGCTATAGTTTCCGCGGATGATGAACTCTCTAAGCCGTCTGACCGACTCATTGATCTTGCTCTTCTTGCCACTCAAAATGCGCGTTCTATTTCGATGAATGAAGTTTCTAGAAGAATGAAAACAGAGCCTTATTTTCCTGAGGTTTGGCCAGGAGAACATTACAAGTTTTTAGCCGGACTTGTTAAGGCTCTTCAGCCCAAAACCGTGGTTGAAATTGGGACATCATCGGGACTTTCCGCCTTGGCTCTGGTTAATCAATTGCCGAAAGGTGGAAGGGTAATTACTTTTGATGTTATTTCCTGGAAAGAGTTTGGCGATACGGTTTTAACCGATGAGGATTTTCAAGACGGTACCCTTCAGCAAATTTTAGGCGATCTTGCCATTCCAGAGATCTTTTCACAAAATCGATCTAAGCTTCAGGAGGCTGACTTGATCTTCTGCGATGGGCCTAAAGATGGAAAGTTTGAACAGCTATTTTTAGATTTGATGTTTCGAACCGACCTTCCTCAAAAGCCTATTGTGGTTTTTGATGATATTCGCTTGATGAACATGCTTAGAATTTGGAGAAATATTTCATTGCCTAAATTAGATGTCACATCATTCGGGCATTGGTCTGGTACCGGGTTAGTCGACTGGCAACCTTAGAGCATTAAAAAAGTGATTATTAATACCTGCTCCCTTTGAGTGGGCTTTTTAAGAGACTGGTCCGATATATTTTTTCTTGAATTGCAAAGACTTATAGAGGACCAAGGTTATTGAGTTGTTGAAATTAGAAAAAGCACTATTCATATTAAAAGAGCAAGCAAAATTTTCCAGTCTTAAGGGGGGAGAGCTCTTGGAGTTTTTGTTTTTGTAAAAATAGGCCCCAAACTTCACCTGTTTTAATTTTCTCACAAGGAAGAATGTACCCTTTGATTTGATTGGGGTTCGATAGTGTTTTAAATAGTGGCTCTACGTAGAGACCCAATTTGGGCGTGGTTTGTAATAATTCCTCGGATAGGACTCCAACTACCATTCTATCCACAAAAGCTAAATGGATCTGTTCATCGGTCGTGTATAAAAGTCCATGAGGTATTTTTTCAGTAACTAAAGCCTTCAATTCAGAGAGTTCTTTAAAATACGAACGATCCGATCGAATTTTAACCAAAGTGGAGGTGCCTCGCACCATGAAAAGAGAGACTAAAAAACAAAAGAAAAGAACAAAATAGAGAATTCGGGTTTGGTCTTTGGTCTTTGTAAGTTGCGATACTGCGAGTGAAGCGGGCAGAGCTCCTAAATAGACACAACCTAGAAAATAATTATGAAATGCCCCCCATTTGAGTTGCCCCAGGAAAGCGACAATAAATGAACAGATGAGAATCAAACTCAATAAAAGCCTCTCTTTTCGTTGGGCCATTAAAGAGATGCCATAAAAAACCAGAAAAAGATAAAATCCAAGAGGCAAAAGAAAGAGGTCAAAAAGTTTAGAATAGACCTTTATGGCGTCTGGCATCGATAGAACAACGCTCTGAATAGAGAGAAGAATATTATCGGTAAAGACAGGGCCAAGAGTCAGATATTGAAATCCGATTAGAAGAGAGGAGCTAATCAAGCAGCCTAAGACATAGAGACTGAAAGACTTAAAGTTCTGTATTAAAAGTAAAAAAAGAGAAATGCCTAAGATGGCACCTATCGTATTGAGTTTTAATCCGACGGCCAATCCGGAAGCCAGGGAAGCTAGGATAATCGACTTAGTTTTAGAATATCTCAGATGCTTGAATATATAAAATACGCTAACGGCTTCAGCCAAAAAAGAGAGTGCATCCGGTCTAAGAGCGAGTTCCAAAGTAGGATGAAAGAAAAAAATGAGTGTTGCCACAGCGTAATAGGAAAAATCATGACTTATATCTGTGAAGAATGTTTTTCTAAAATGATTGATAAAAAGAAATAGACTAAAGAGTATACCGATCTGAAAGAGTCTTGCTAAAATCATGACATCACGAATTTCGGTGAGCTTGAGGGCCTTCCCGATTGCAAAAATAGGGGATAAAAAAAGTGGCGTATAGGGAGTTAAGGATAAGGGAACTTCTGTTGGGAGAGAAGCAAAAGGCTTTCCTACTAACAAACGAATTAACCCTTCATAGCTTACAGCTTCTCCAAAGTAAAAGAGGCTTCCAGTGGTGAATTGAAAAAGATAAAACAGCAAATACCCAAAAACGATCAGTGAAAAGATGGCGACAATTTTCTTGGCTGCAGATGAGTTTTCCAATATGTCTCCTTTAGATGTGAAGATATTTAATTTTAACATGACTATAAGACAGGAAGAGAGAAACAAAGATACCTGGTATGAAATAAAGTAATAATAAGTGTTTTAAGAAGATAGAGACCGAGTTCTTGATTTTACTTTAATAATCTAACGACCTCTTTATCAAAAACAAAAAGATGAGCAGTTCCATCTTGAGTGACATAACCTCTAGGAAGTCCCTCAGCGTTGTAAGAAAAAGCCAAGTACCCTTTCGGATCTAAAACGATGGTTCCCCCTTCGACGTTTTGAGGTTTTAGGGTGTTTTGGATGAGAGTATCGGCAGCTTGGACTACATTTAATTGCTTATATTTAATTAAAGAAGAAATTTCTCTAGCGATTCCATAACGGATAAAATATTCGCCCACTCCCGTGCAAGAGATAGCAGCAGTTTCGTTGTCCGCGAAAGTTCCAGCACCGATAATAGGAGAATCTCCGACCCGTCCGTGCATTTTGTCGGTGAGCCCTCCGGTAGAAGTTGCTGCCGCTAAACCGTTTTTGATATCAAGAGCGACACTTCCCACGGTGCCCAAAGAAAAATGACGGTTCCAAGCAGTGGGTGAGGAGTTTTGTGAAGATCTGTTTTGTTTGGCTTTTGATTTTTGCCATTCTTTCCATCTTCTGTCTGTGTAGAAGTATTTGGGAGAAACAATTTTTAGGCCCTGAGCTTTAGCAAATTGATCGGCTCCATCTCCCACCAGGAGAACGTGGCGGGTTTTTTCCATAACAGCTCTCGCAGCTGAAATAGGATTTTTAATTTGAGTTACGCTCGCAACCGCACCAGCTTTTTTGGTGCTACCCTCCATAATCGACGCATCCATTTCGTTTTTACCTTGAGAGGTAAAAACAGCCCCTTTACCGGCATTAAAAAGGGGGTTGTCTTCTAAAGATTTCACAGCAGCCTCTACTGCATCAAGACTTGAACCCTTTGTTTTTAGAACGGCATAACCGGCCTTCAGTGATTCGAAGAGTCCATCAATAACTTCAGGTTCTAAGTTTTTTGGAATTTCTTCAGTATCGGCAGTCCCTCCGTGGATAGCCAAGATGACATTGGGAATCGGAGAATGCGCAAAGATCGAAAAACTGAGTAGGCCTAAAATCAATAAAATGAGAGATTTCATATGCTGTTTTGTACGCTACCTTAAACGGGTTGTCTTTTTTTATTATTTGTTCCATTGTCCTCTTGCCAGATGAAATCTGAGTGAGCAAATTGCAAAGAAAAAAGAAGAGACACTTTTATGACGAATAATGCAACGCAGTGGAGAACTCGATTGAGGGATGGGGTCGCTATCTTTTTTGCTTCTGGTTTAGGGAGTGGGTTTATTCCTCTAGCCCCTGGAACTTGGGGGTCCTTGGTAGGTGTGGGATTAGTCTGGAAGTTTTGGGGAAATTCTCTTTTCGGGCAGTTGACTTGGGTTGTATTGCTTGGCGCGTTAGGGGTTTGGGTGAGTGGTGTGACGTGTCAATATTTTAAGAAGCAGGACTGTCAGTATATTGTGATCGATGAAATTGTCGGATTGATGATCACTATGATAGGTATTCCAATAACGGGTTATGGGTTGGTGGTCGGCTTCTTATTGTTTCGTTTTTTTGATGTGGTCAAACCCATCCCGGTTAATTGGGTAGATAAGAAAGTAAAAAATGGTTTAGGGGTGATGTTGGATGATGTGGTGGCAGGCCTCTATGGAAATTTAATTATGCATCTAATGCTTAGAGCAAAACTTTAAACAAGGAGAGATAAATGGAAATCAATAAAACGGGACAAGAAGGAGCTGAGAATCGACAAAAAGCGGTAAGTATGGCGTTGATGTCGATTGAAAAACAGTTTGGCAAAGGATCCATTATGAAGTTGGGTGATGGAAAAAAACTCAATATGGATCTTGGAGTGATTTCCACGGGATCTTTAGGATTAGATCTTGCAATGGGAATTGGTGGGCTTCCTAGAGGAAGAATTACAGAGATCTACGGACCAGAATCCTCCGGTAAAACTACGATAGCTTTATTAACGATTGCTCAAGCTCAAAAAGAAGGTGGCGTGGCTGCTTTTATCGATGCGGAGCATGCTCTTGATGTGGTTTACGCTAAAAAATTGGGAGTTAATACGGAAGAGCTTTTGATCTCTCAGCCAGATACCGGTGAGCAGGCATTAGAGATTGCCGAGATCTTAGTTCGAAGTGGTGGCATTGATGTCGTAGTAATCGATTCAGTGGCAGCTTTGGTTCCTAGAGCTGAATTAGAAGGTGACATGGGAGATTCTCATATGGGACTCCAAGCTCGTCTTATGTCTCAGGCTCTTCGAAAACTAACCGGCTGTATCAGCAAATCTAAAACCTGTGTTATTTTTATCAATCAACTCAGGATGAAGCTTGGTGTGATGTTTGGTAATCCAGAGACTACGACCGGAGGTAATGCTTTAAAGTTTTATGCCTCTGCTCGTTTGGATATTCGTCGCGTGACAGCTATCAAAAATGGAGATGATGTAACCGGTAGCCGAACTCGGGTCAAAGTGGTCAAAAACAAAATGGCTCCTCCCTTCAAACAGGTCGAGTTTGATATTCTTTTTGGTGAAGGCATTTCCAAAGAAGGGGATATTATTGATATTGCATTGCAATATGGAATCATCGATAAGAGTGGTTCTTGGTTTGCTTTCGAAGGGGAGAAGCTAGGACAAGGCCGAGATAATACTAGAATATTCCTAAAAGAGCATCCAGAGTACGCCGATAAGATAAAGAAAAAGGTGGAAGCCAAAGCTTTGAAAGATGGTGGGGCTGTTTTAGCAGCAACTCCGTCGGCTTCTAATCCTGAAGAGGGCGACTCTGACGATGATTCCAAAGAAGCAACAAAAGCTGGAAAGTCCACTGGCCCAGTTCGAGCAAATCCTAAGAAGGGCGAGTGAAAAAAAGGCTTCGGACATTCATTTAAAAGCTGGGCTTCCCCCCATCGTTAGGGTGATGGGAAACCTATATTATTTAAGCAGTGAGGCGGGAGATGTATTTCCCCGCCTCACGCATTCTGATCTTGCCCAATTTTCTTTCCAGTTAATGAACGATCGTTATCGAGCGCGATATGAAAACGGCGAAGAGATAGATTTGGCCTATGAAATTTTAGGAGTTGGAAGATTTAGAATTAATATTTGTCAGCAGCGATCTTTTCCACGATTTGTTTGTCGTTTGATTCCAGAACACATTAAGAACTTTGCAGAATTAGGGCTTCCCGCAGTTGTTGAAAATTTAGCTCAAGCAGGGCGGGGGTTAGTTTTAGTAACTGGGGCTACTGGAACCGGAAAATCAACGACTCTTGCAGCAATGATTGATCACATTGCAAGAAACACTTCTTCTCATATCGTAACTTTGGAAGACCCCATCGAGTATAGTTTTAAAGATCGCAAAAGTATTATTACTCAAAGAGAAATCGGTATCGACTCGAGAAGTTTTTCTCAAGCTTTAAAATATGCTCTTCGGCAGGATCCGGACGTTATTTTGGTGGGCGAGATGCGGGACGAAGAGACGATTCGTCTGGCATTGTCAGCGGCTGAGACCGGTCATTTGGTTCTAAGTACCTTGCACACCCATGATACGGTTGAAACAGTCAATCGAGTTCTAGGGAGTATTTCATCAAGTTATCAAGAGCAGATAAGAATTCAGTTAGCGTCGGTTCTAGTAGGAGTTATCTCTCAACGGTTAGTTTTAAAAGCCGACGGGAGCGGCAGAATTCCAGCCGTTGAAGTCCTTGTGACAAATCAAAGGGTCAAAGACATGATTTTAGATCCCAAAAGGACCGCAGATCTTCCTAAAGCGATTCGAGAGAGCTCTTATCTTGGAATGCAGACTTTTGATGACCATTTGATGCAACTTTGTAAGACCGGAGTTATCACCAAGGAAGAGGCTTTGAAAAACTGCACGAATATTCAAGATTTTCAGCTTAAGTTCAAAGGGGTTGAGGCTGGAATTACTGTAGACAACGACGGGAAAGAACTCCTGTCACAAAAGGACCGAATCAAAGCGGCCTTAGAATCCGAAAAAAAACCACCTCCTATTATCGAGCTTGATATCCAAACTCACAAGAAAAGTTAAAA
>VGSE01000022.1 GCA_016875135.1 Deltaproteobacteria bacterium | reverse complement strand
AGTTCTTCAAGGTTTGCTAAAGTCCCCACCCGTAATAACTTCTTTCGAACAAAATGAAAAAGTAAGGCAACGTTATCCTCTCTACCGTTCAACCAAAGCACGCAAAGTTCAAACCGTGATAACTCCCGTTCAAGCTCTTTAGCTCGTTGCTGAAGCAACTCAACATCTCTTTGGAAGTTTTCGGGCTGAAATTCGATTGAATAAGTCTGTGCTAACGTCGAAAACAAAAAGGAATAGGGAAAAGGGACCGTCTTTTCAAAGATTGAATTTATTGATTTAGGCTTTCCTTTGGCTTTGTTTGAAATGCTGTGATCGATAACGATTCGATTTTCGAGTGATTCTACAGATTGGTTTTGTGTGCCCCCAACCCAATCCCAAAGTAATGTGCTGCCTTGATTGGAGTCCCAGCGTTGAACCCACAAGGGGGTTGACTCTAGGCGCTCCACCCAATGAATGGGAAGACAAGTTAGCCCTAACAACCGTGAAAGACGAGCCAACTGATTCGCATCAAGCTCGGGAGTGAAATACTTAGACAGTTTAGCCATTATGAGTTCCTTGAATTTGATTGGCTAAATTTTCAACCCAGCGAACCCAATCCTGCGTTCGATTAAACGCTATGGATTTGGCCGGAAAATAAATGTGCCCCAAACCTTTTTTAACCTGAAACCATTCGTTTTCTAAAATTTTAACGGGGGTTTTCATCCCCACCGCCACAAACCCCAGGCTCTCAAGGTTTTCATCAAACTGCGGCAGTCCAAAAGGGAAAAATATAGTCCCACCGGCCTCTACATGTTCCATCAAAATTCGCCCCTCAACAGAAGACAGATACTTTCCGGTAACGACAATCACATGCGTCCTTAGCCCTGCCACCACTAAACCCTCTAATTGGCTCGACAGGAAAAAGGGGAGCTTGAGACTCTTGCAAAGTTCTGAAGTAACCTTGGCCATTTGAAAAGCTTGAGCATTGGAATGAATAACTTGCTCTCCCAAAACTAAGGGGCTGATTGCCTCACAATTTCCTTTTTGAACCAATGCACTTTCGAAACATAAAGCCAAGCCACCCTGAAGTTCACAGCCAGACCGATCCGCCATGGAACGCATCTTAAAAACCCGTCGAAAACCTTGGGTCATTTGAAGCTTTTGTAGATCGAGAAAATATTTTTCTACCATGGCCTTGCGACACCATTGGTAGTCGTAGGCAAACACCCAGGGCCGTTTCGTCTCAGCTATCTTTGATCCTGAAGGAGAAATAACGGCAGACAAACTTTTATAGTGTGTATGAAAACGGCTGTTAAAAGTATCAATATCAGGGTATCGGCGACTCAATGTTTCTAAATAGGCGGGAGCAGACATTAAAGATTGAGAAAATTCGAGGGGACTTAAATCAAAAAAAATGTCCGTAACAGGCCCATCTGGAGCAATGTACAAACTTACAATGGAGCCAACCTCCTCAAGAAATGCCTCGTAAGATTCTTTGATTTTTGGATCTCTAGGAGAGGGAACTTCGACCGTAGAAAAATAAGGGGGAGAGTCCTCCCACAAAACCCCTGGAACCCTCTCCAAAACTACTGAATCTTCTAACCAACCAGGGAAAGATAGAGAGTGGGGCGGGAACCCCAAAATCAATTCAATTTGTAAGCTCTGCTCCTGAGCCAAAGTTAATACTTTTTCAAGTTTAAACTTCGACCGTAGAAAAATAAGGGGGAGAGTCCTCCCACAAAACCCCTGGAACCCTCTCCAAAACTACTGAATCTTCTAACCAACCAGGGAAAGATAGAGAGTGGGGTGGGAACCCCAAAATCAATTCAATTTGTAAGCTCTGCTCCTGAGCCAAAGTTAATACTTTTTCAAGTTTAAACCGGCTCTGTTTTGAGAAATCTCTAATACCGGGAACCTGTTCGTGAACTCCCCACAACACGGGCACTTTGATCGTCTTAGTTTGTGTCTGACTTTTCTCTTTTAATAAACGGCCCCAATCATTTGGCGACTCATCCCAATACTGGAAAAATGATTGGTCGCTTTTGTTTTGCATGAAGTTGTGGCACCTAAAGAGTTTTAAAGATAAGACTGTGAATCGCTCCTAGTATAAAACTCCTCGCCATCAAACTCAAGATAAGTAAAGTTTTTAACCCAATCCCCAGTGTTTAGATAACGACACTTTCTATTAGAAATTTCGAATGAGAAATCATCGGGAATGTGGGTGTGTCCCATCACAACGACGTCATAACCCTTTTCAAAAAGTTCTTTTGCCGTGTTTCGATAGGTATTTCGAATTTCTTCCACTTTGGTCTCAGAGAGCTTTTGATACCCACGACTTGCCTGAGATGTCTTCTGCCCCAACAAAAAAATCCATCGACCAGGAATAGGTTTAATTAAAATATGAAGCCAATCCAAACGCAAAAGATATCGTAAAACTCGGTATCCTCTTTCCTTTGGATTGCCCAGATCCCCATGAGCCATGAAAACTTTGCGATGGTTCCATACCGTTTCCAGTGAATTTGGATAAACTTTGATTCCAACTTGTTCCGTAAAATACTTCCCCAAACGAAAATCATGATTGCCTTCGACATAGTGCAAATGACAACCCTGTTGGATTAATTGCTTAAACACTTCAAATACGGGTTGATAATGAGAAATTAGAAACTTTGTGGTCCCCGGCCAAACATCGAAAAGATCACCCAAAATAAATAGGTGATCTACTTGAGAAGCTTTATCCCTTAAAAACCGCAAAAGGGCTTTAGTCTTTTTGTCATGCGCACCTTGCAAATGAACATCAGAAATTAAAATAGCCTTCATTTATCTTTTGGTAACACGAAATTCTAAAAGGGGAAAGGGACACGGGGTTGACTGACAACTCATTTCTTTTTCAAAATGGTCTGACTAGGAACGCGTTTTTGTTCTTTTTCGGAATTTTTTTGGGTTAGCCCCTTCTCAAATTCAAATAAGGAATCTAGAGCCGAATCAACCGCAGCCTCGCTAACCAGAGGAGGCGTCTTTACAGCTCGATAAGGGCTACGTGATTTTAAATCATTATCCATCATTAGATAAGCGGTCAGAAATGCCCCCATAAAGACCGTCATACTATAAAGATACTGGAGTCTGTTTTTCATAAACCTCAAACAGCTGCTAATCTCTCAGCAACTCTCGCAAGACCTTCAACTAGAAATACAAAAGGTATGCCGAGGCTAAAAAACCACAAACCATTGTTATTACGTGTTTTTTTTAATTGCCTTGGCCCGGGTGGCTGTCAAACAATTTATCCCCTCTAGCCAATGGACTGCGCTTTGAGAACTGGGAGCGCGGATAAGTGTCGGTATACCATCTAGATTCGACACAAAACTTTTAAGTGCTTAAAAAGTATTCAACTGTTAAAAAAAGACATGCACAAAACCCTGTTCTCCCCTGCAAAGATCAACCTTGGATTGTCGATTGTCGGTAGACGAGAAGATGGTTTTCATCTGCTTGAAAGTCTTTTTTGGCCTATTACTTTCGGCGACACTATTGAAGTCACTCCCGGCACGGGACGAGTTCACTTAACATGGGCTAAAGATTCCCTTTATAATGAGTCTGCTCTTCCTGGAGAAGAAGACAATATTGTGACTAAGGTTCTGCGAACGCTTCCAAAACTTGAACTCAATTATGACATCAATATTAAAAAGAGAATTCCTCTGGGTGGGGGAATGGGTGGAGGCTCTTCCAATATTGGTACTCTATTACGACATTTGCATAATCAATCCAGACTCAGCGTTGAAGATTTGCCCGCTTGGAGCTGTCAATTCGGTGCTGACATTCCTTTTTTTCTAAGTAGCTCCCCAGCCTGGGTCACCGGCGTCGGGGAGAAAGTTCGCCCCCTTAGACTCTTGTCCGAAGAACTCAAAACTCTCCACTTTCTTATTCTGCTTTTCCCGTTTGGATGTGAAACCAAACAGGTTTTTAGAGCTTATCAACAAAGCAACCCTAAATTTTCTCCCCGCTCCCTACCATTCAAGAACGACTCCCTTAGTCGTGAGATCTTGCTGCGTTATCTTAAGGAAGCAAAAAACGATCTCGAGTCGGTAGTCTCGACCCTCTACCCCAATATAGGATTGGCGTTAGAAAAATTAAGAAAAAGCCAGGCAATCTATGCTGGACTCTCCGGAAGTGGCTCCACTTGTTATGCTGTTTTCGACTCAATGGAAATTTTGAAAAAAACCACTCAAGAACTTCACAGTTTCTTCCGAACTTACAACTGTAAAAGTATTTTGGCAGAAACCTTTTTACCGAAATAGGCATAACAACAGGGAGATCGTTTTTTTAACCATCTAAGGGGAACACCATGGAAATCACCGAGATTAAGATATTTCCCGTCAACGAAGACAAGCTTAAAGCCTACGTTACCATTATTTTTGAGAATTGTTTTGTGGTTCGAGATTTAAAAATAATTAATGGCAATACAGGTCTCTTTGTAGCTATGCCGAGCAAAAAAAGAAAAGACGGTACTTTTAGAGACATCGCTCATCCGCTCAACAGTGAAATGCGAAATACAATGGAAAAACAAATCCTTAAATCTTATGAGGAAGAGCTTAAGAAGATGACAGTTGCAGCTCACAAAAGCATGGAGGCCCTAAGTGGTCAAAAACGTAACTACGACGATGACTGAAGCCTAATCCCCAATCAAACTTATCCTGCCGCGAATGTGCTCGGACATGAATTGAACGACCTGATTCACACTCATTTTAGAAGTATCAACGACAATAGCATCTTGCGCGCACTTAAGTGGAGCGTGCTTCCGATTTGAATCTTGTTTGTCTCGTTCAATATTAGATTTCAAAATAGCCTTAAGAGATACTCCTTTAGCCCCCTGCTTTTTAAGTTGTTGGTATCTTCTCTCCGCTCTAATCTTTGGGTCGGCCGTCACATAAAATTTATACTCCACCTCGGGAAAAACGACCGTACCGATGTCTCTTCCCTCAACTACTACAGGACAACTTTTAGCCCAAGTTTTTGCCAAGGTTCTCTGTCGAGCGGTGAGGGTCTGTCGAACCCCCTTGAAAGCACTTACTTTGGAAGCAAGGCTGCTGACACTTTGAGTTCTTAACCTCTGCCCCATCTCAATTCCGTTAACCAAAAGAGACTGGTTTTTAGGTTCGTAATCAAATTCTAGCTTTTTTGCGATTTGCGAAAACCCGGAAGCAGTCGTCACATGCATCTTAACCGCAAAATAGGCTACACTTCGATACATCGCTCCCGTATCCAACAGCCGACCCTGTAACTCTGACGCCAAAAGTCGACTTACCGTTGATTTTCCGGCTCCTGCAGGCCCATCGATTGCCACGATATAACCAGCTTTAACTCTTTTCCCCATGTTTACTTAACTCCCAAAGTTTCGCCCATTTCAAAAATACCGAATAGGCTGCGGAGACCGCTATAATAAAACCTAAATACCCATCTAAAAAACCACATTTGAGAATATAGGTTTCAAAAAACTTAAATATAGGTTTGAAAATCAGATGCCAAATTGAAAACTGCAACTTCTTCTCATTGAGAGCCCGAGCCCCTAATGTTGAATAGAGGTTGTTCCTTTCGACTTGATCAAAAATATTCTCAAAAGAATAATGAATGAGATCATTTTTTAACTCTCCCACCCCGCCTTGAGAGTCCCAATACTCATGAACCGAGCCCCCTACCCAAGACCCGCGATTTTTGTCAAAAAGACGCACAAGACGGTTGGGATACCATCCCCCGTGTTTGATCCACTGACCCGAATGAATTGTTTTTCGAGGAACCGAAAATGCACTATGAGAAGGATTTTTGCCCAAAAGAATCAGAATTTCGTTCTTTAAATCTTCAGAAACCTCTTCATCTGCATCCAAAGAGAGAATCCAGTTGAAATTTGCCATGCCGACACCATAATTTTTTTGTCCGACATATCCCCGCCATTCAACTTGATAAACTCTGTCGGTAAAGTTCTTAGCAACTTCGACTGTGGAGTCAGTACTAAAAGAATCTACAACGATAATCTCATCGCAAAAGCCCAAAGAAGCAAGACACCGATTAATGTTTCGCTCTTCATTCTTAGTAATAACAACTGCTGTAATGCCCACTACCGCTCCCTAATTGATGTTAGTAATCCATACAAGGAGCCAATTTTAATTTTAGCATCAAACTTAACCAGGTGTTTTTTAGAGTCGTCGCTTAACCACATATAGACATCACCCATAGGCTTCAAAACGTTGTTTAAAGACACATGAACTAAAATTTTCCAACACTGAAAAGCTCCCACCCGACTTGTGACCAATTCATTAGCAACAGGCAATAATTCAACTTCCCAGTTTTGGCCATTTTCATAAACCACAAACCTTTGCTTTTCATTGAGCTTATAATTTAGGTACCGCGCGTAGTAAATAGCGCTCCAAAGATCTTTGGCTTTGGATGTTAAAACATCAATCCGATCAACATCCAGATTCCCCCATCGCTCTGAGATACGTTTGGCCCAGTAATAGGCCTTAGCATTGACATGATCAAAAGCAACTCGTGTCTCTTTGTTCTGTTTCGATTCCAACATATGGAGCAAGAACTTATACGGAATTAAAAGCTCCTTATCGATATATGATTCTGCAGTGTTGTCTATGTGGTAAATAGCATCCACTAACTTTGAAGAAAGCACGTTTCCCCACAATTGAAAGGTGGGTCGACCATTCATGATAGGCCCTTCTCTTACCTCCAAGACAGCTTTTCCCGCCGGAAGTGCAAGCCAGCGCAAATCAATTTCAATTCGTTCTCCCACTTCGAAGGGGATTTGATCCGGAGGGATAATTTGGAATGTGGGCGTAGGCTGGATACTTTCCTGATTGAGCTTCGAATCTGATTTACCTTTGACCGATTTTTTGTTTGTCTTCGAAGTTGCTTTGCTCTTACTTTCCTCCTTTGACGGTTCAACTCTACCATCACGATCGTAAGAAAAAGTTGTTGCCTCTAGTACAACGGGTGACTCGATAGTCGGATCCGGAGGAATCATAATTCCAGTGGGCGAAGTTTCCTTGCTTGCACAACTTAAAATAACCCCAGCAAATAAAACAACTAACGTCCTTGACGCAATTTGAGCAGCCCAACGCGACTGCCCCTTAAATTCTTTCCACCGCCTATGAAGCCAAAGCCATTGTTCCGGGTGTTTTCTAATCATAGATTCTATCGCATTGTTGTAAATCTGAGTTCGATGATAGATTCGGGAATCTCGTGTCTGGGGTAACTCACCATATTCAAGCCTTGGCTCGATTACGGTACATAATTTTCCGTCAGCATCTCTATAATTGTACGCTGGAAATACTGGAATATCACGTTTCTCACAAAAAAGAGCCAAGCCGGCGGCAGTCCCTGCCTCCCGTCCAAAAAAGGTAACCGGTACACCGATAGGGGGGCCCATGTATTGATCTAAAATAAAGACAACAAATCGCCCAGCATTAATCGAATTAAAAATATCTTTTACAGTTTTTGTCTCTAGAAAAACCCCTATACCGAAGCGATCACGGTACCACCGAAGAAACTTTTGCCCCGTGGCATTTTTAGATTCCTTTACCACCACATCAATTGGAATTCCATTCACAGCTACCGTTGCAACCGCAAACTCCCAGTTGCCCATGTGAGCCCCGAGAAACACACCCCCTCGTTTTTCTTTAAGGAACGGAATTATGTTTTCTAAGCCAGTTACTTTGGTGTTGGCTAAATAGTTTTTTTTTGACCAGATGATTGATCGAATCACCTCAAAAAAAGCAAACACATAATGCTCATAGTTGCTCACCATTATTTGATTAAGCTCCGCCTCTTTTTTTTCTTTTCCAAAAGCAATCTCCAGATTGTCTTTAACAATTCCTTTTCGAAACTTAATACCGTAACAAAGCACCCAGCCTCCCAGCTTTGCCCAAACATCCAGCAAAACTTGAGGAATAAAATTAAAAATAACGGATAAGATTTTTAAGAATGTTATCACTTGACCAAACCACCCAATTTATCAAATAAAAACTTCCAAAACAGATCGGGCATAACATAGCCATATCTTAGGCTTACAAGGGCTACGTTAGTCTCCTTAAAAAGTGGAGCTACTTTAAACCAGTCTTTGTCCGTCGTAACGAATGTTTTCGCCTTCTGCTTTTGCCCCTGAGATAAAATCCACTCAACATCTTGGGCTCGATAATTATAATGATCGGGAAATGATTTTAAGTGGTTCGACAATGGAAAGTTAGATTTTAACAAATCAACACGCCTTCTGCTTTTGCCCCTGAGATAAAATCCACTCAACATCTTGAGCTCGATAATTATAATGATCGGGAAATGATTTTAAGTGGCTCGACAATGGAAGGTTAGATTTTAACAAATCAACAAAACGACCTGGCGCAGCAATTCCGCAAAAGGAAGCGATTTTCTCACTGTGAGATAGCGTTATCGATTGTCCCCCCTGGTAAAACCCCTCCAAATCTAATTGTGCCTCAAAAAAAGGGGTTTGAGGAAATTGGTGCGAAAGAATTTGTTTCCAAAGTGAAACCCCTTCGGTCTTAGTTCCGGGAGTTAAAACGACACCATCACTTTTAGCAATTGCAGACAGGGGCTCTCGAAGCTCTCCGAACGGCAGACAAAAATTATCATCGGGGGACTTGTCTGAATTGATACAAATCAAACTGAGCGTTTTTTTTACTGATAACCTTTGAAATCCATCGTCCATCAATACCAAACCATTGGGAATTAACCTCTCTATTTCCTTAATTAGGAGCAGTCTGTTTTTCCCGACAAAAACAGGTTTCCCTGTCTGCTGAGCCAACATCCAAGGTTCATCACCGTACAGACTAGCCCCATGTTGGGACTTAAGATCCACTTGTGTACCTACCGCACTTAGCTTACCCCGATAGCCTCGAGATAAAATCACCGGAGAAAAAGTTTTGAGCTTTTCAGCAAGAAGCCTTACCAAGGGAGTTTTTCCAGAACCCCCGCTATGAATATTTCCAACACAAATAATTGTAAGAGGAGAAGTATAGGCCAATTTGCTATCGAAAATTTTTCTTCTTAAAAAGGTCGCCAGGGCCCAAAGGAAAGATAGGGGAAGGAGTATGACCCAAAAAACTTCAATTCTATGAGCTTTCATTCGCCTTTACGGTCTGCCTCCCCGTTTGGTCCTTTGGTAATAAAAGAATAGACGTTTCTCGCAGCCTTAAGACTAGCCCCTTCATCACCCAGTTTTTTCCGACAATCTAAAAGAGATGAGCTTTGGCTGAGTCGATAGGTTTCATCTTGGATTAATTTATCCACTTCGAGAAAGAGATTTTGAGGGGTGGCCTCCTCTTGAAAAAACTCTTTTACGACTTCTCGGTTTTGCAGGAGGTTTGGCATCCCAATAAAATTATTAAATCTGACAAGCTTTTTATAAATCCACGCACTAGTAGACGAAACTTTATAAAATAATGCGAATGGGGTCCCAATCAATGCCGTTTCGAGAGTTGCAGTTCCACTCGCCACAACGGCAACGTCTGCCCATTCGATGATGTGATGAGAATTCTCCTCTTCGATTTTGATATTGGCCCCCTTTAGTTGTTCTTGCACAAAATCTTTAGAGAGCGTTTGTGCTACCGGAACCCTCAATTGCGCTTTGGGATACTTTTCAAAAATCTTTTGGGCTAAATCAACTATCACTTGTGCGTGAAATTTAACTTCGCTTCGCCGACTTCCAGGTAAAAGGGCAACTCTTGGGGCGATTTTTATCTCAGAACCATTGCGATAGGAGGATCTTGCTCGGATCGATTCCAGAAGAGGATGTCCCACAAAAGCCACTTCAACCCCTTCTTTTGCATAAAATTCTTTTTCAAAAGGAAAAACAACCATCATCAGATCTACATCTCTACGAATCTGATTAATCCTATACTTTCTCCATGCCCAAACTTGCGGTGAAATATAATAGATAACGGGGACCCCCAATCGCTTGAGGGTTTTTGCGACTCGCAAATTAAAATCCGGCAGATCAATAAGCACTGCCAAGTCCGGAGGAGCGGATTTTAAGGACTTAATAACGCTTCGATAGCCACCCAAAACCTCTCCCATTCTATCAAACCAGTCAGATATCCCAACCACATTAAGCTTTTCTGACTCAAGAATGATATCCATTCCAGTTCTTCTTAACTCAGGGCCACCGACGCCAAAACATTCTATCTCGGGATTAAGGTTTTTAAGTTCCTTTAATAAAGAAGCCGCATGCATATCAGCAGATGCTTCACCAGCCACCATGAAAAGGCGTTTTTTCACTTTAATGGCCTCTTATCGGAAGAGTAGAGTCGAGATGCCTTCGAATGGGAAGCGGGCCTTTTTTGTTAGCAATGGCTTCTCGAATCGCTTTTGAAACCTGAATAACCTTGGCACCATGTTGGGCACTAATCAACGGCGTGGAATGACTTTGAATCGAACTTACAAAGCTCAACGCCTGTCTTTCGAGAGCATCAAATAAAATGGGATCCGTTTCTTTTTTTTCACTTGTAAGCGGGGAAGCCAAAAATTTTGTGTTCGTAATAAAATCAAGTTCGCACAGGTAATTATCAAAGACAGCCTTCAATCCTCGAACCATTTTAGGGGCGACTCTACTTGCAGTTAATACGGCTGTTCTGCCGCCTGAAAACTCCAACTTAGCACGGGCGTAGTCTAAATACTCAGTTACCACACAAAAACCTTCAGCAGTAATTTGAACTGGCTCCTCTTTAACCAACGATAGAATGAGATCAATATCGTGAACCATAAGGTCGCTTATCACATCAACTGAAGGTTCCCGCCCCACAACTACCGAAAGACGTTGGGACTCCAAATAGGCCGCAAACGGTATGGTTTGCCCAGCCATGAGCGCTTGAAAACGGTAGCGCTCCAAAAACCCAACCTGGCAGACCAGCCCTTTTTGTAGCGCCAACAGATCCAATGTCAAAGCCTCTTCAACAGTCTCGCAAAGCGGTTTTTCAATTAATACGTGACAGCCCGATTCCAAACTGGCTTTAGCAAGACTGAAGTGGGTTGGGGTGGGGCTTGCAATAACTACTGCTTCGGAAAAAAACAAAAGCTCTTCGAAGGACGAAAAAGTTCTTACATTAAACCTGTTGAGCAATTCCTGGGTCTTTTCAAAGTTAGGCTCATAAACACCTACGAATTCAACTTGGGGCAACTTAAGAAGCTTGGTCAAATGCAAGATTCCCATCTTGCCAGCCCCCACAAGCCCTATTTTTACTCTTGGTAATTCCACAGACTCTCTCGTTTAGCGATGAATCCCAACTTTTGAAGATTTCACAAAGGTTAAAAAATATTTTACATCTTCATCATCTGGAAACTCGGAGCTTAACTTTTCAATCGCTTGTGAAACATTTGAGTTTTGAAGATAGAAGACTTTAAAAATCTTTTTGATAGTCGACAGCCTCTCACTACTGACACCGGCGCGCTCCATACCGACCCGATTAATTCCTTGGATCTGAAACTCGTTCCCTTTTCCTGATAAAAAGGGGGGCATATCTTTTCTGATCGTAGATGCGCCGGCTATATAGCAGTACTTACCGATACGACAGTACTGAACCACCGCCGATTGCCCGCCAATAGTCACAAAGTCTTCGACAATCACATGTCCTGCAAGCTGAACTGCATTTACAATAATGACTCTGTTTCCGACCTGACAATCATGGCCCACATGGGTATAAGCCATTATCAATGAATCATTGCCAATTCGAGTCACTCCGATCCCGACGGGAGTCCCTCGATGAACAGTGGCTGATTCGCGAATAACTACGCGATCCCCTATCACAACTTCAGTCGGCTCATTTTTATATCCTAAATGTTGTGGTTCACCGCCTAAAACTGCAAAGGGGAAAACACGACACTCGTCACCTAAAGTAACTCGCCCCCGGATCACCACATGCTCTTGAATATCACAGTTCTGCCCTGTGACCGTTTCAGGGCCCACAATCGAATAAGGCCCAACTTTAGTTCCGACACCCAACTTAGCATCCGGGTGTACAATTGCGGTCGGATGAATGAAATTATGATTTTGTGTACCCATGAATTTCTTTCTCAAGTAACTTAATTCTTTCTACCCACTTTGGAAGCTCTCTAAAAAACACATGTGCTCTAAGAGCCTGACGCACAGGAAGGGCTGGGGTCGAAAAGTAAGTTTCTCCCCCCTTTAAATCGCTAGTAACTCCGGTCTGCCCACCAACTCTGGCACCTTTGCCAATGGTGATATGATCTCCGACTCCTACTTGTCCGGCCAATACTACCCCTTCTTCAAGGGTTGAGGAACCCGCCAGACCTACTTGAGCGCACAAGATCGTATTTCTTTCCAACCGACAATTGTGTCCAATGTGAACTTGATCATCTAATTTCGAGCCACGACCTATTATGGTTTCACCCAAAGTTCCTCGGTCAATCGTACAGTGAGCACCAATCCTAACGTCATCTTCTACTACTACCGTGCCCAATTGGGGCATTTCTAACGGACCGCCTTCCGTTTCAACTAGCCCAAAACCATCTGAACCTAAAACACTTCCCGAAAATATCTTAACCCGATCCCCGATAAAAACATTCGTAATTAAAGAAACTTGGGGGTGGATTTCACAATGACTTCCTACCTTAACTCCCGTACCGACATACGCCTGGGGATAAATTACGGTATAGGCTCCAATTTGAGCTCCCTCTCCAATAACCGCAAACGGCCCTACCGAAGCCGTGGGGTCGATTTTAGCCAGTGGATGAATCTCCGCACGGTCTGAGATCCCTTTCCATGAAGTTTTTGGAGCAAAAGATTTTGCTAATTGAGCAAATATAGCTTTGGGTTCATCAACTAAAACGTAAGTAACAGCCAAGTCCTTTCGAACAAGTTCTTTTCGCGTCAAAACCACAACACTAGATTCTAAAGATTCTAAATAGGTCTGATTCTTCTTATCTCCCAGAAAACATAAGGAGCCTTGTTTGGCATTTTGCACGGAATTTAAGGTGTTTACCCCAGCTTCCGGATTCCCGAGTAGCGTCGCATTAAACGCCTCGGCTATTTTGCCTGCGGTGGTTGGAAATTCAAGCGTCCCCATGGTTTTCGACCCTAATCCGATAGTCTACGGATGTAAATGAAGATTGCGCGGAATACCAAAAACCGGGCTGGAACCACACTACGTGTCATACCCCCAGAGAAGCTATAATAGAGATTCCACCCTTAAGCTATTCAATCATGACATCAAAACCCGCTTCTTTAATTTCTAGAAATCCCATTTTTCGTAATTTCCTAGCTGCTAGTTCAATCTCACTTCTCGGAAACAATATTTTCGACATTGCAATACCACTTTATATAGTTCAAAAAAATCCCGATCCTGTTTTGTTGTCTTTAGGCACTTTGGCGTTGACCTTGCCTTTCTTTTTAATGGCACCCATTACGGGCTTCACGGCCGACAACTTTGACAAACGAAAGGTAATGTTAGCGAGTGATTTGGGGCAGATCGCAAGTTTAATACTTCTGCTTATTCTGGACCATTATAGCCAATCTCAATTCTGGCCAGTGCTGGGGATTATTTTTATCGCCAAAACTTTAATGATTACATTTGAAACCGTTGCTACTTTTCAGCTTGTTCCGGCACTTGTCGTAGAGCGGGACTTAAATGAAGCCAATTCATGGTTCTTGTCTTCACAAAGACTTATTCAAATCCTGGGCCCACTTATCGCAGGAATTTTAATGAGCGTAAGTGGAATAAGATTGTGTATTTTGATTAATATTTTTAGTTTTATCGCGACATTGTTTTTTGTTCTCATGGCGAAAAACTTAAATAAACTTATCGATGGGGACTCGATTGTTTCCCATCGAAGGAAAATGACCGTGGGTGGCGTCATTGATAGCTTCATTGAATCGGTACAGTATGTTTGGAGTTCAAAACTCTTTCACCCCTTTATCCTGATGATGTTCGTTTGGAATATTTCATCTTTGGTCCCTAACACGCCAAGTTTTGTTTACTATTTTAACGTGGAAAAACAATTCAATTCCACCGAGTACGGAATGGTAACCGCTCTCTTTGGTTTCTTTGGAATCGTTGGATACCTGATTTCGGGGCGTCTCTATGAAAAGTTCTTTTTTTACAAACCCTTTGTTTTAGGAGCTGCCTACTTTGCCACTTTGGGATGCTTATCACTGTTTTTTTTCGACAAGCCCTATTTTTTAGCAATCGTTTTTGGGCTCTCTCGAATCGGAAGCTCGATAGTGACAATGGGGACTTTTTATTTACGACAAACAACTATTCCAAGAAACAAAATGGGAGGGGTTAACTCGGCGTTGCGAATGTTTTTCATGTCTTCAGCGCCTATAGCAGCGCTTCTGCAGGGATTTTTAATCAAATACTTTAATGTGAAAACTTCGTTTTTTGTGGGGGGCGTATTTTTGTTGCTCGCTTTTTTTTACTCAAAGAAAGTCGCTGTGGCCTATCTCGCCTGGGGACATAGGAAGTCTTTTTCTAAAAAGGCTGCTTAATCTGATTTTTTCTTTTCTTTGTCCTCTAAAACATCTCCGCCATCTAATTCTTCAACGGGAACTCTGTACTCTTCATTAGCCCACTTACCAAGATCGTAGTTTTTACAGAACTCGCTACAAAAAGGTCGAAAGGGGTTGTTTTCCCAATTCACCTCTTTTTTACATTGGGGGCACTTAACTTTTATCATTTGAAAAACTTTTACACCGCTCCAGTTTCTAAAACAATAAGTATATTCCTTGGAGGGAAGTCCTCATTAGCGAGTGAAGCAGATCCTTAAGTTAGAGTTTCGGAATAGATTGCCAGAACCTGCTTTGAAATGCTTTGCCAATTCAAATTCTTAGAAATCCAATCTTGGGCAATCTCAATACAAGAAGTCCTTTTTTGACATTCGTACCCCAGAACTTCCAACATTTTTTCAGACAGCGAAGCTTCACAATTCGTTTGGTAAATGACTTCAGGGGCAAACTTATTCACCAATTCGGCACCACCGCTAGCCCTCGGCAACAAACAAAGAGTGCCTGTCGCAAAAGATTCAAAAACTGTTCTCCCAAAAGCCTCTTCATAGGCTGGATAGATGACGGAAGTCGCATTTCGAAAAAGATCTTCCTTCTGCCGATCATAAGCAGGGGGCAACAAGAGAACACGGTCCTCTAAAGACAGCTTTATGATTAGCTTTCTCAACCCTTGATCATAGTTTCTCTCTACGGGCCCAACTAAGCGTAGTTGGCAAGTCAGATTAACCTCGCTTACCTTCTTAAATGCCCGAATCAAAAACTCCAAATTTTTTCTTGGCTCAATTCTACCGATGTAAAGAAAATAGTTCTGGTGTTTCCCACTCAACTTAACTGTATTACTTATGGTTATGCCATTGGGAATGATTACTAAACGTTCCTCTTTTATGGGGTAAGCTTCACAGTGTTTTTTTTCAAATTGGCTTAACAGAATAACCTTGGTCGCATGATAAACAATCCAATTCCCCATCAACAAATTAAACAGCCTCTTTAGTCGGGGTCTTCTATAGGCAACCCAAAGCATTCCTCTTGGATGTAAAACATAGGGGGTCCCATGTTTTTTACAAAGTCTCGCGAAAAAATAGTTCTCCCAATACCAGTGGCCGTTAAGGTGAAACACTTCAGCTTTCGCAATTTCATCAGCCAACCAATGTTTCTGCCAAATACTTGCCAAAAGAACTTCAATGGGTCGGAAGGTTCTGATGGTTTTCAACCCTTGTTTCTTAGCAAAATTAAGATCAACCCGGTTCCATCTAGACAGGGCTGTGACCTCATTCGAGCGGCTTAGCTCTGAAACCAAAGAACTCTCGGAAAAGGCAGCCCCACCGTATTTCGCAGCTAAACTAGAGGTTAAAAAGACTATTTTCACAGGTTTTAATTATACCACTCCGTAGTCATCAAGTATTCAGACCATTGGCCCCAAACTTGAACAATAACGGTACCAACACAAGCGCTTTGCGGCGTTGCAGCGAATAGCCCGTTTAGTTGGAGTTGATGTTGTTTAAATTAAAACGTTCCTTTGTTCTAGCCCTTCTGGTTTTGGTTTCGGCTTGCGGTGTCGCCCCTGAAGAGAAAGCCCCTTGGCCGGCCTCGGTGCGCTTGGAAAACTTAACCGACGTTGAACAGTCCAGAATAACCCAATCGCTAAAACAAATATCGACTACTTTAGGTATCGAGCTATTTAATTTTGACAGCCGACCGAGCCAATTTCAGCTTACCATCACTCGCATGACTCCAGAAGGTAGGAATGTTTCTCAGGCAGGGGTTGCAACCTATAACGGCACTTTCTGTAAAGTGGAGCTCAATGAGTTAGTCCTTCAATCTTCCTATAGCAGTTATTTTGAGCCGGTTTTGTGGCATGAAATTGGGCACTGCTCAGGAATGGAACACGTTGAGAACTCAAAAGAAATTATGTATCCCTTTGCTAACCCTAGGAGTTTTTATTCAGAAACTTCCATTTCCAGTTTTTTTCAAAGCTTGCTCAATTACACTTCTTTGACAAAGTAATATTACAGAGGATCTCTTTAAGGTGGTTTGTTTATCGGCGAGTCGTCCCGAACATTAAATTAACTCCAGCAGTAAACGCGTGAAGCTTACCAACGTTCGGAAGAAAATATCCAGCGGTTAGATTTAATGAAGCCCAACTATAAATTTTTAATTCCGCATTCACACTGGGGTGAAAAAGAATGAATCCTCCGGAATTTATTTTTTGGACGATTTTGCTACTATCTGTTTCGAAGGTTACTTTGGAAATCGAAAACCCGCCTCCGCCAATCAGCATGCGAGCATTGAACCAATTCCCAATCACATACTCACCAACAACCCCTCCATACCCCAAACCAAAAGACAAATTGTCAGTCCCATTCCAGAGAAATCCACCGCCACCACCGCCACCAAGACGAAACTTTGGAGTGACCCACGCATAACCAATACCTCCAATCACAACAGGACTTCCTGCAACCCCTGGATCAAATCGAGACAACGGATTAGCATGATATTCAAGAAAAGGACCGCCTCGACCTCCTCCGGCCGTAGAAGTTTCAGCCCAAGAGCGCTTAGTCGAAATAAGGGCTGCAACTACAAGGAAAAGAATAAAAAGTGATTTCTTTAGGCTCATGCTCAATGTTCTACTGGAAAATAATCAATTTCTTTAAGGCAAGAAAATGCAGGTATAGTTTAATTGTAGACTATTTTGGGGTTGGGAAACACGGTAAAAGAGAGCAAGAGGTTACTTACTGCTTGGCTCATCGAGTCTATCCATGCCATGCGGTGTCCCTTCAACTCTTCCTGCCTGGGTGATTTCCATGAATTGAGCTTTTCGCTGAAGATCCTTGATTGTCAGAGCGCCGCAATATGTCAACCCAGAGCGAATTCCTCCCATAATATCCAAAATGACTTTCTTCATAGGCCCTTTGTAGACAACATCCATTGAAACTCCCTCAGCAGTTTTCCAATCGGACATTCCACCCATAAAATCATCTTGTGCTTCTTTAGAAGCCATTCCTCGAAAACGCTTAAAACGGATCTTACTTCCGTTAACTTCACTCTCAATGACCGAACCGGGGGTTTCATCAGTTCCAGCCAACATACCACCCAACATGACAAAATCGGCTCCGGCAGCAAGAGCTTTTACTGCGTCGGAGGGAAAACGGGTTCCTCCATCCGAAATAATCATTCGGTCAACCTTTCTACAATCCTGCAAAGCCGATAGTTGCGGAACTCCAAACCCTGTTTTGATTCGAGTCGAACACACTGAACCAGATCCAATTCCGACTTTGATGACATCGGCCCCAGCTGAAGCTAAATAATCAGCCCCTGCATAAGTGGCTACATTTCCGGCAATAATTAAAATATTGCTACCATGCTTTTCTCTGAGCGCTTTAACAGATCGATTAACCTCTTT
The DNA here is from genome assembly GCA_016875135.1 of Deltaproteobacteria bacterium. Classification (GTDB taxonomy): domain Bacteria; phylum Bdellovibrionota; class FAC87; order UBA2466; family UBA2466; genus UBA2466. Next base: position 4,062 of record VGSE01000022.1, on the reverse strand, counting down.
AGAATGGCCATGAGCTACATCAACGCAAATCATGGAAGCACCGACCGCAATTAAGGCTTCGGCTCTCTCTAAACCATCTTGACCAATTCCAATCGACACAGAAACTTTGTCTTTGTTCTTTAGTTTTTCAAACATCTTCACATTGTCTTCGATGGTTAAAAATCGATGTAAAACAGCCATTCCACCCAAATCGGTCATCGCATTGGCCATTTCTAATTCTGTGATGGTATCCATGTTTGAACTAACCAAAGGAATTCCAAAGGTGCGCCCAAGCAACTCAACAGTTGTTGTTACATTCTGACGCGACTTAATTCCATTATAACCAGGAACTAAAATCACATCGTCAAAAGTCAGCCCTTTAAGATTGCTAAGCACAAAGCCTCCTTGCATTAAAAACACACCAAATACCCTCTATATGTGCTTTGCAAAGAGAATTTCGTCAAGCAACCAATCAATGGGACGAATTCAAATAACTAATGACGCATTATAGAAATCGAAATTGAGCGTTGAAATTGAGTGAACCCACGACGATCTTCCCAATAACTCCAGGTCTAATCAGCGCTCGAATTACTAAGGCTTCATCTATTTTTTGAGAGTAGGCTATATCGGTAAAAACCACAACATTAGTTGTACTTAAGCCGGTACGATTATTAGCAAACCCGGTTCCCAACGACAAACCCAAATCCAGAGTCCGCTTAGGATTTGAAAAAATGGGGCTTTCAATCCAGCCCCCGAATAACACATTTAAGATAGACCCAGGCGAAAACAACATGAAATGGATCTCAGGCCCCAAATAAAAGGGAAACCCTTGGGTCATTCGTTTACCAAATTGAAATCCAGAAACAAGTGCTACGCCTGAAATTACGTTAACACCAAATTGAGAGTTCAACTTATATTTTGAAAAGAGCTCAACTTCGTTGGTGACAAGTATTTTCTTCGGAAATTCTTTTTTTGTTTTGGGAATGGAAAAGCTTTGAGATGTGCACAAGAAATAGCTTACAATGAGCCAAAGAAACGGCATGGGTTTCATTTTTTAAGTCTATCTTACTTCACTGAAAACTATGAGAAAAAAAAGGCTACTTGCAATTTCGATTTGCTTGCTGGGGATGACCCTTGCTCTCCTTAATTTTGCTACGGGATTTATTACCAGATCTCTTTTACAGAAGAGTCTCCATGATGCCAAACTCTCCGGCCTGACCCTTTCTTTTGATCAGCATATCCCCCCTGAGAATTCAACTTTAGATCTACGAAACGTCATAATAACTTTCAAAACGGCGGCCTGGACAATTAAAATAAACAAAGTAGGCCTAAGTACAAACTTTAATTTTGCATGGCCTCCTCTGCGAATCAAAACAGAAATCGACCAACTCAATATTCTTCGAAGCGACTTGCACTCTCCTGAAACCGATACGAACATTACCCCAAACCCGCTGCTTCGCAGTAAAAACATCGCATATCTTTTAATTTTCCCCCTGGTTCAGTTTAATTTTGCTGTTAAAAACCTCAATATTCCCGAGCTAAAAATCAACAATGCCGACCTACAGACTTCAATCAACGGTGTCTACTTATTAAAAAATGAAATCTCCCCTGTGTATTTGAACTATCAGCTTACGATCAAAAAATGGGATAAAATTGAACCCCTCCTCATCATGCCGCTTATTTCGAAGGGCACTCTGGTTTTAATTGGCCCCTTTTTAACTCTAGAAAATTCTTTTATTCAATTTGGACCTCTTTCCATCAAAGCCGCTGGAAAATATGGATTACTTTCCGATAAGTGGTCGTTGGATTTGGATGCGCCCGAAAAACACATTGATCAAGCCCTACAATCTGTCCCTAACGAAAAACAGTTGAAACTGGAAAGCATAAAAGGGACCGTTTATTTAAAAATAGCTGCCCAAGGCTTGGGGTTTGACTTGAAAACATTAAATACTGATGGGGAAGCCCGTTTAGAGGATGTTATTTTGAAGTTGAATTCCCCAAAGATTAAGGGAACTGCCTCAATCAATCTCAAAACTAAGTTTAAAAGATCCGATGAAGCTCACTCCTCGACGCAACTAAATTTAAATTTGGATCAAATGACAATTTATGGTCCCAACACTTTCGTTAAGACTAAGCAGACGCCTACAAGATTTGAATTTGATATCTTGGGTGAGGGGGAGGAATTTCAGATTAAAAAAGGAACCGGTTTAATAAGTAACAGGAATTTCAGATTAAAAAAGGAACCGGTTTAATAAGTAACTTAAATCTCAAATTCGGTGGTTCAATTCTTAATGGCCCTAAATTAACGGCTAAAATTAGTGGTTCTTTTGATTCCCCGGACTTGTCAGCATTGGAAAAATTAGTACCCGGTTTATCTTCTAAAACATCCCAAGGATCTCTAAATGGCAGATTGGCTTACGAAGGCGGTATTGAAGATTGGCGCACTGCTGACTTTAACATCGAGATAAAAGCCCAGAACCTCCAAACACCGAGGCTACAAAAACGACCTATTTCGATGGCGGATATATCCGTTAAGAATTTTTCTGGAAAACCCAACCTTTCCATCTTAATAAACGCACATAACCTTGGGGACTCCTCTCCATCGGGGTCCTTTTCTTCAATGGGAAGCTGCGATCTCTCAAAAACCCCAAGTTTCTGCGAGCATTCTTTAAGGATTTCAGAGCTTGATACAGAGATATTCAATCGAATACTAAATTTAGAAAAAAATACAATTACAGGCGGAAAGTTAACTGCATCGGCTAAACTCTCGCATCTGGGACTTAGACCGAAAAGTTTAATTTCCACAATTCAGGGAAGCGGAGATTTCAAGATATTAAACCCCCAATTTAGCGGCGCAGCCATTTCAAAAACCATCGTAGATCGACTAAGCTCCTTTCCACAAATGAAGGGCCAACTAAAAAAACAGGGGCTTTCGGGTGTTTTGAGGGAGGCTAAAGGGCGGCTGACTTTTACTTCTTCCGCTCTTTCCATTTTAGATGCCAAAGTAAAGTCCCCCTCATTTGAATTCTCCTTCCCAACTCTGCAGATCAATAATTTTAGGGAACTCAACGGCACAGGGGGTTGGACGCCAACACCTCAGCTCATTACTCAGCATGGACTCAATCTACTCATGAACAAAAAAGGAAGGGCCACAATCCCGCTTACGATTGAAGGTAGTCTTTACTCTCCCAAAACCAGTTTTAACGAAGAAGAACTTGTCTTAAGAATACTAGAGCGAGCAATTAAAATTAAATCTAAAGTTAACAAGGAATCAGCAAGTCGCGCTTTCAAAAAACTACAAAACAGGTTTATCTCGGGAGATAAACGGGCTCTGTTACAGAATTGAAATCACACTTATTATCATTTATCTTTAACTCTGCTGATAGACTCTAGAAGCTGTTCTTGATATTGAGAAATCGCCTTGACCATTTTGCCTTTGAATAAGGTTCTTATCAGGCCTGATTTTTTTAATTCGTCAATCTCCATTACGTCTGTGAAGACAACCATAGATTCCGTTGGTTTCTTTTTGTTTCCGACCACCTCGTATAGGCTTACCGATGAATCAAAATAATGGTTCGTATAGATTGGAAGCTCAAAAAAGAGAACATTACCGGCTTCTCCAAACTCAAAATCTTCAGAAACTCTTAAAATGGGTTGCATTTGATCAGGGGCAATCACAACCATTTCCTGCCGCAACCAAGAATCCACCGGTTGCCCTTTTCCTTTGAGGTCTTTCCAAAATCGACCCATCAAATACTCTTTGGAGATCGGACTAAGATTCAACGTGGGAATTAATTTTAGCATTTTCGAAATATAGGGTTGATTACTCTTCCGGTCTTCATAACCTAAGAGCTCTCGGGCGCCGACATAACTTCTAATACGCTGGTAGAGCAACTGACGATAAAACTCTTTCTTGTGTTTTGCTTTAGACAGGCCAATCACTTCGGGGTTTGTCTTAAGCTTCATCAGGCACTTTTCACGATTGCAATCTTTAATTGCCTCCTCCTGTTTCTCTTCGGAAATCTCTTTTGGCAATTGATAGTATTCGATCTTAAAGTTCTCAAGGGGAATACCGTCTTTTGA
>VGSE01000021.1 GCA_016875135.1 Deltaproteobacteria bacterium | reverse complement strand
GGTTGGGGTGAAGAAGCACAAACCCTGTCAATTGGTCGTCATTCAAATTAGAATCTCCGCCAGCGTAAAGAAATTCGGTAAATGCCTTTAGCCTGTGAAATTCATAAGTCACATTCACAGTCGTTGCTAAAGCATTCAGAGTCGCATTTTTACTACTGGCAGCCTTGTAGTTATTAGCTTCTCCGGTCATCCAATTGGCTTCGCCACCTAAAGTAAAATATCCCACCGTCTTTCTTAAGTAAAAATCGACCACATTCGCATTCAACGGGTACGGAGTATGATTCGCTAAAAAACTACCGGTAGGATAATTGTTCGGATTCCCAGTATCGAGTTCAGCACCTTGCGCGTTCGACCGAGTCTGCTTCTCGTAAATAAGGCCCCCCTCGACATCCGCTTCGGGATTGTCGTATTGGAGATAAAAAGTGAAAAAGTCGGCATCGTTTTTATGGCCCCAAACCGATTTTTTACGCGGTTTTGAATAGGCCAGAGCACCGACGATGTGGCCTAAATGAAGCCGGTACTCAAGGCGATCAAGAGTCGTTCCATAGTCATCCCACAACCCGCCTGCATCCCATAAAAGACCATATCCCCACGAGAAGGGCATTCTCCCCAATCTCACAACACCAAAATCTGAACTCCACTCAAGCCAAGCTCGGTTGAGAAATAAAGCATTCGTCTCAGTGTCGCCGTAAACAAAACCGCCCATTCCGGTTCCTAACGCCGTCATCGAGGGCGTAATGTTAGGAGACTCCAGCAACGACCACTGAGAGCGAATACTAAAATGGTCATCCACTAAAATATTGGGATCGACTAAAAACCTTCCTCGAATGAATTGCTTCTTTGAATCTCCGTTAAACCCTTGCGATAAGTTGGTGTAGTAATTGCCTTCCGTTCTAAAATTGCCGCCAAAATTAATCGCCACAGGAAAGGCCTGTGACCCAACCCATAATCCTAAGCTAAGTAGTTTCAGCCCCAAATTGATCTTCTTGTTTTTCATCATCACGTTTACTCTGCTCTCGTTGCTAAAAGTTTAAGGTTTAATAGAGGTTAAGATACCGTTATCCCCCTCGTTTTTGCAATTCTTCTTCTAAATATTTCTGATAGAGAGTGTCCCATTGAGGACTCTTCTCTACAGGTGCGTTTTTCTGAGAAAGAATTCTTTGTCTAGCCGCGTCAGCAGCCCCTTTTAGATTTCCTAAATAGAGATTAGAAATTTTATGAGCTTCGCGAATCGCTGCTTCTTTGTTCGTAAAGCTAACCCATCCCTCTTTTTCAAGTCCGTTCATCATCAGATGAACGATGTGGCTCATTTTTTCGTCGGATATCATCTTAAAACCTCACTCTAAATGATGACGTTTTTCTCTTTGATGATCTGTTTTTTGATCATTTCAAACATTTTTTCTCGATCAATCTGATCCCCTTTGACCCCTAACTTCCTTAAGTTTTCATTTAAAATTCTCTCGGCCTGCAAATTGATCTCATCTTCAACTCTAAGCTCCTTCACAAAGATCTCCTGCATTCTATTGAGCACGTCAGGATCGCTCTTTTTCAATTGGACCAATTGCTTGGATCGCAAACCGCCCAAAAGTTTTTGGCACAATAACTTTACTTGAGATTCTTTAAGTCGCATCGTCGCTAGACTAACCAACGGGTACCCTACATGGCAACGATCAATTGGTAAAATGCCCATCAAATCACGCCGCGTTAAAGATTTGTGGTTTTATTCCCTCAACGGGTTTACACTGAAGGCTACGCCAAAAACACCGATGAGGCTCAGTTAGGTTAGATCCAAACTATGAAACTAAAATATCTCAGTCTGATTAAAAAAATCTCGCCCAAATTTGTGGCACTTTGGATTGGGATAGCTAGTACGGGCATTTTTTTAATTCTAGCTCTAAGTTACAGTCTCATTAAACAATCAATCGATGAAAAATTTGAACAGCTCTTCTCTAAAAAATCCTCCCAATTTGTAGCCCTATTACCTGCGTTTCACCCCCAGCAGAGAATCACTAAAGAGCAATTAGAGACTCTTCTAGATTACTCAGGCTACCAATCCAAAAAAGACCCCGATGAACTTCTGACAAACGAATATGCTTGGCTGGAAATCCCCGGGAGTACCCAACTGATTTTGATTCGCGGGGAAAGCCTCTACCCGGGGAAACCCTTAGCCCAAACCAAAGCTATTTTATCTTTCGAGAACGAAGGTCAAACCCTGATTTTGAAAGAAATTTGGGATGAAATCGTTCAAAACAATGTCGAAACTTTTGAATTAGCCCCAAAAAGAATCAGCTCGTATTTTGCTGGAAGACTTCGCACCCAGATTCCCATCACGCTTTCCGACATCCCGGTCAACATGAGACATGCCGTGATGGCTATCGAAGATGTCAATTTTTTAGAACATGGCGGAGTCAGTTTGAGAAGCACCCTAAGAGCTCTTTATAAAGATCTTAGAGCGCGGAGATTTGTCGAAGGTGGGAGCACTATCACCCAACAACTCATGAAGAACCTTTTCTTTTCAAGAGAAAAAGCTATTTCGAGAAAGGTTAAAGAGGCTTTTTATGCTTTCATCACAGAATCCACTCATTCGAAAGAATCTATTTTAGAGGCCTACTTGAATGAAGTTTATTTGGGTCAATGGAGCACCTACGAAATTCATGGAGTCTCTGAGGCGGCTAGATTTTACTTTAACCGTTCCGTGTTTGATCTAACTCTTTCCCAGAGTGCCACTTTGGCAGCTATCATTCAGGCCCCCAATAGCCTTGATCCTCACCGACATCCCGAAAGTTCTATTAAGCGAAGAAATCTCGTTCTTAAAAAAATGCTGGAAGCTAACTTCATCGTTCCTGAGGAGTATGAACTTGCCATCAACGAGCCTCAAAGCGTGATCCCCGGCGAAAAAAATCTTCAAGACACCGGCTACTTCATGGATCTTATCTTTTCAGAATTACCTGAAACCCTTAAGAGTCGACTCGACTCTGAAGCTTTGACTATTTACACTTCTCTTAATCCTTATCTTCAACTCCAGGCCTCCAATACGTTAAGAGAACATCTAACCCGAATGCAAAAAGACTATGCGACCCTTGTAAAAAAAGCCAAACAGGGTTTTTCACTTCAGAGCGCTTTTATTTCTATCGATGTCTCCTCGGGACAAGTTCTAGCGCTGCAGGGAGGCAGTAGTTATCAAAAGACTCAATTCAATCGCATCCTTCAAGGCAAACGACAACCCGGTTCCCTCTTTAAACCTTTTGTTTTTCTAGCCGCTTTTGACAAGAGCGATTTCTCTCCTCCCTTTACTGCTTTAACTGAACTTGATGGAAGCCCATTTGAGTGGAGCTACGAGGGCGAACAAACTTGGAGTCCCAAAAACTATGATAAAGATTCACCACAAAAATTAACAGCTCGAGAAACTTTAGAAAACAGCGTTAATATTCCCACCGCTCGACTAGCTCAATTGGTAGGTTTGGATCCAATTATTGATTTACTTCGACGATCGGGAATTAAATCGGCTTTACCGAAGATTCCCTCCATCTCTTTAGGAAGCGTCGAAATTACGCCTTACGAATTAGCGGAAAGTTACGCGACCCTAGCCAATTTAGGTCAAGGGCACAGACTTCATGGACTTTTAAAAGTTGTCACTAGTACCGGAGAAACTCTCTTCGAACCTAATTACCCTGCTGAAGAAAGACTTCCCGAAGCTTCTTGCTACTTAACACTGCAAATTTTAAAAGGGGTTCTCACTCAAGGGACTGGTAAATTAGCGATGCTCAGCGGTTTACCTATAGCAAACATGGCCGGAAAAACAGGAACGACAAATGATTACAAGGATGCTTGGTTTGTAGGATTCACCCCCAAAATTCTGACCCTAGTGTGGGTCGGTTATGACGAAGAACAGAATGTGGGACTTACCGGAAGTGCCGCGGCCCTTCCCATATGGATTGATTATATGAAGAAAGCTTCACCTTTTTACGATGATAAAGACTTTAGAATTCCGGACGGTATTTTAGAGTTTCGAGTCAATCCTAAATAAAAAAGGTGCCAGCTCTTTAAGCCGACACCTTTTCTAATCAAATTTAAAATTACAGTGCTTTGAACGGATAAGAAATACCGAAGATAATTTCGCTATTACTGTTCATGACGGCTAGTCCAAGCTCGGTGAAAAGTCTTAAGCCCTGCATCGCTTTAAGTTCAAATAGAGTTCCAATGTTGGTTCTAATTGAAAAGCTGTTATCAGGATCTCCCAATTGAAACGCTGGAGTCATTTGTGCACTCGCATAAGGAGTCACTTTACCCCAATCTTGAGGAATCATCTTACTAATCGTAGGAACGATTCTTAAAGCTAAGTAATTAGATTCAACAACTCGATTCAAATAAACCCCACCCAAAACTGAAAACGCGGGTTGTGAATCGATATCTGGCGCAATATACCAAGTTCCATTCGCACCAAAATTAAACCCGACTTCCCCAGCACCAAAACCGAAACCAGCACCAAAATCTTCATTCGCTTGATATCGCAATTCGGATGTTAAGTAAGCACCGCCTGGATTTAAAGTGTAGGCAGGGCTTAAAGCCACTTCATAAGTATTGTTAGGTAACCCTTCCGAAATTCGAGCCAACCCCCCTGGAATATCGGCAGAAAAAGCTGCAAAACTCAAAGCTAAACTAACGAACCCAAGTAAATGACGCATATCTAATCTCCTATTGAAAATAAATTCCCTTGGAATGAGACACTACTAGCGTCTGGCTTATTCCGCAACCCGTGTGATTTTCGCACCAAGTCGACGAAGTTTCTCATCGAGCCTTTGATAACCCCGATCCAAATGATAAAGACGGCTCACTCGAGTGCTTCCCTTAGAAGTTAGGCCGGCGAGAACCAAACAGGCACTTGCCCTAAGATCGGTTGCCATGATCGGAGCCCCTTGAAATTCAACGGGTCCTTCTACCGTCGCAACATTTCCATTCACTTCAATTTGAGCTCCCAAACGTCTTAACTCCGCCACATGCATGAATCGATTTTCAAAAATACTCTCCACAACTGTAGATCGCCCTTGCGCCAAACAGAGAAGAGTCAAAATCTGTGCCTGCATGTCGGTCGGAAAACCAGGATAAGGAGCGGTTTCAATGTGCAAAGGGTGATAGATCTCGGCTGGCGTGACTTTTAAAGTAGTTCCTTGATTACGCTCTTCAATTTTTGCCCCCATTTGCCTGAAAGCGGCAAGAACACTTGTCATTTTTGAAGCATCACAATGATTAATTTCTAAAGGACTTCTTGTAGCCAAAGAGATTGAAACCCAAGTTCCAGCTTCAATCCGATCAGGTGGGATCTGAACCGGCTGAGAAGGAAGCTTCAAACCGCCTCCCTCGATTGTAATAGTCGGAGTGCCTAGTCCGGAAATATTAGCTCCGCAACTTTTTAAAAATTCTCCCAAAGCAACGACTTCGGGCTCACAGGCGGAATTTTGCAGAACAGTTGTTCCCTCAGCCATGACTCCTACATAAAGCAAATTCTCAGTTCCGGTGACGGTCACCTCCGGAAACAAAATCTCAGTGCCTACTAACTTATCTTTGACGCTCGCGTGAATGTATCCCTCTTCGACTTCAACTCGGACTCCCATTTTTCTCAAAGCTTCAATGTGGTAATTAACCGGCCGAGCCCCTATCGCACATCCGCCTGGCAAACTCACTTTCGCCTCGCCATATTTGGCCACCAAGGGACCCAATGCCAAAATACCGGCCCTCATTTTTTTAACTTGATCATAGGGGGCGACTTTTGTTTTGACTTCAGGAAAAACAGAAACTCTTCCAACCTCTTTTTCCCACTCGGTTCGACAACCCATCAATTCTAATAATTTAAGCGTAGTTTCAATGTCCCATAGCCTTGGAATGTTCTCAAAGGTTACTTTTCCATCGAACAAAATCGATGCAAACAAAAGAGGAAGAGCCGAATTTTTTGAACCACTAACTTCCACTTTCCCAGAAAGCTTACTAGGTCCTTCTATAAGTAGTGCATCCATTATTTCACCCCTTTTCCAATTCTAGGAAGCCCAGCGTAGTCTCTCAGAACTTCAGCAGACTGAAAACCCGATTGACTCAAAATAGAAAGAATTTTTTCTTCTTGATCGCTTCCGATTTCGGTTAAAAACTCCCCCCCCGGCTTTAGAACTTCAAAACTTTTAACAGCAAGGTGTTTCAGCACTTCCGTACCCTCTTCACCGCCAATAAGAGCGATTTTGGGTTCGTGCTGAACTTCCCGACTCAATTGAGAAAATGAAGAAACTGAAATATAGGGGGGATTAGAAACCACAATATCAAAGGGGGCCAAATCTCCCACCTTCTGAAAAAAGTTTCCCTCATGAATAAAATATTTTGCCTCTAGGGGCAAAAGCCTTCCAACATTTTTTCCAAGAAAAGTAATGGATTGAGGGTTAATCTCAAATCCGTGCCACTCCCATTGCGGACGCTCCAAAAGCACCGAAACGCCAATGTTTCCCGAACCGGCCCCCAACTCAGCTACTCGTTTTTTATCTCTGCATTTCGATTTAAGAAGCTCTTCGACCAAATGCTCAGTCTCTTTTCTTGGAATCAAAACCCCCGGTCCCACATCAAATTGTGAATGCCAAAACCATTCGTAGCCGACAATATACTGAAAGGGCTCGCCATTAAGTCTTCTTTCTAAAAAAGCATTCGCCAATTGAATTTCTTTATCGGTTAAAGGCTCGCTCCAACGTGAATAAAAGTCTAAAGAGCTTAACCCTATAGCAGCTCCTAAAATCTGTTTCATGTGCAATATCGGATCGGCACACTCAATCCTAGACTCTTCAATTCTCGTTTTTCCGAAAGTAACAAATGATTCTAATGTCATGAAGAAGTTTGTTTTTTCAAAGCTTCAGCTTCGTAATAAGCCACAAGTTGAGAAATCATCGGATCGATATCTCCAGCCGTGAAAGAATCGATTTGATGTAGAGTCACACCAATACGATGATCGGTCACTCGCCCTTGTGGATAGTTGTAAGTTCTGATTTTTTCACTACGGTCTCCACTGCCAACTTGAGACAACCGATCCGCCGCAATTTTTGCATTTTGTTCACCCTGTTTTAAGTCAAGCAAACGAGTTTTTAAAACCTTAAGAGCTTTCGCTTTATTTTTATGCTGAGACTTTTCATCCCGACAAACGACCACTATCCCGGTTGGGATGTGGGTTACTCTGACGGCAGAGTCGGTTGTATTCACGCTCTGCCCCCCGGGCCCAGAGCTTCTAAAAACATCGATTCTTAATTCATTGGGGTCGATGTTAACTTCAACGTCTTCAGCTTCCGGCATAATTGCCACTGTCACAGTACTTGTATGAATACGCCCCTGGGTTTCGGTTTTGGGAACGCGCTGAACCCGATGAACTCCACTCTCATATTTAAGAACGCTGTAAACTTTATCCCCTCGAATCATGAGAATAATTTCTTTGTAGCCACCGACATCGTTGGGAGTGATCTCCATCACTTCAACATTCCAACCTTTGCGCTCGGCATATTTGGTGTACATTTTAAAAAGATCCCCCGCAAAAATTCCGGCCTCATCGCCGCCGGCTGCAGGACGGATTTCAAGCATGATATTTTTTTCATCGTTAGGATCTTTAGGTAAAAGCAGAATTTTTAATCTTCTTTCAAGCTGAGCCAACTCTCCTTCAAGATTGCGATTCTCCTCAAGAGCCATGTCTTTAAGTTCGCCCGAGTCTTCTCTGATAAGAGCTTCATTGGCCACAAAATCAGAACGAAGCTTTCGATACTCGCGATAAGTTTGGACTAGCGGTTGAAGACTGCTATGTTCTTTGCTGAGTTTCTGGAAAAGATTTTGATTGGAAACAACGTCTGGCGAAGTTAAACGCACTTCAATATCCTGAAAGTGCGCTTCAACTTCATCTAACTTATGAAACATTTAGTTTGCTTCAAGCGTATTAGTAAGAGCGCTTGTTACCATATTTTTTCATGAAGCGCTCAACACGACCTTCTGTGTCGATAAGCTTTTGCTTACCCGTAAAGAGCGGATGACAACTTGAACAGATCTCAACTCGGATATCTTTTTTGGTCGAACGGGTCAAAATTTCAGCACCGCAAACACATCGGATTGTGGTTTGAACGTACTCTGGATGAATTTCAGATTTCATGGACTTAATTACTCCTATAACACTTCACTAAAATCGAAAACCCGCAATTTGGCATAAGTCTCAAGAAGTTGCAAGAGTTAAAGGTTTGAGTTTATATCTTGGGGTTACCCGATAAACCTCCCCCTCAAGACCACTTACACCCATAAATTCAATAACTTGCCTTAGTCCGCCAACCTTTTCCATATAAACAACCCCCTGGATGGCAGAGCCTATCCATTCCCTCAACGTCCGGATAGGGACATGAAATCCAGCCAACATAGCAAGACCTTCCAGTCTCTTTAAGGCATCTAAAGCACTGTTGGCGTGAATGGTGCCCAAAGCACCCCGATGGCCGGTATTCATCGCATGAATCATGTCAAAAGCCTCTGCTCCCCGACACTCTCCCAAAATCAGCCGATCGGGACGCATTCGCAGAGCATTTTTTACCAAAACCTGAAGCGTAACTTCCCCTTTCCCTTCAGGACTCGGAGGACGCGCTTCGAGGTGAATCAAATGAGGATGCTGCACCTGAATTTCCATTGTCTCTTCAAGAACAGCAATACGATGGTCATGGGGAACAAATCCCAATAAACAGGAAAGCAATGACGTTTTTCCCGCCCCAGTGCCTCCGGCAATAAGCAGATTACTTCCCTTGGCCATTTCAGCTTTCAAAATATCTATCACTCTTTCCGATCCAAACTCGGTAAGTTCAAAAGGCTTTTCACTTCTGCGTTTACGAATACTGATGAAAGGCCCTTCTACAGCGATAGGAGGTAAAATGACGTGAAAGCGGCTGCCATCCGATAAACGCCCATCGAGATAGGGTTGAGCGGCATCAATTCGTTTGCCTAAGGGAATCACCATTCGCTCAATGAGTTCATGCAACATTTCTCTTTGAGTAAAGGGGTTAGGTTCCCGACTTAAAATCCCCCCCCGTTCGATGAACAGTTCCTGTGTTCCGTTAATCAATATGTCAGTAATTCCCTCTGAATTAAGAAAAGGAAGAAGGGCTGACGAACGTCCCACCAACTGTTTCTGTAAGATTTCATTATTTTTCATATGCTATCAATTAAAATCTCTAGACTTTCGATCCAACTGCTGAAGAAATTCGGTCTCTCTAGCTTTGGTCGACATTGAGAAAGTGACGGCCATGAGCAACTCAGTCTTTTCATATGATTGGGAACTCTTACTAAAAAGCAAAGGCCCCAAGATGGGAATAGAAGACAAAATGGGCACCCCTTCTTTTTCTTTTTGATTATTTTGTTTTACTAAACCAGAGAGGACGACCGTTTCTCCATTAATGGAGTTCATTTTGGTTTTAAGACTTCTCTTGGTTAAAGCTGGAATACCCAGATTATTTTGGGATGCAATAAGCTCCGAAATTTCTAAATTCACATCTGAAGTAATATGAACCTTATCAATACTGTGTGGAAGAACTTTGGCCGTAAGTCCGTAATCTTTCCACTCAACTCGCCGATAGGACTGACCAAAGTTATCCACACTCGTAGCCACCGGAAACTCTCCCCCTGAATGAAAGACCGCTTCTTCCCCCAGTCGAACGTATAGGTCCGGATTAGCTACGACTCTAGCCCATCCCTCTTGTACAAGATGATGAATCCAAGCCTGGCCCGTAGCAAACGTCATTTCGTAATTTATACCTGAAAAAGCTCCCTCCCCGGCCAATTTAGCGACTCCAGAGAATTGCAAAGCGTCCGGCCAACGGAAACCCTTGGTTTGAGAAAATGCTTCATCTAACTCCAAAAACTCTAAAGAGATCTTAACCACTTCTCGGTCTAAACTGTTCGATGAGTGCTCAGCCTCGGAAGCCACGACTCTAACATCGTATCTGAGCTCTTTTCCCTCTTCAGTCCAAACCCGAACGGTACTAATACCTTTAGACTTACCCATAATTAAAAGTTCGGAGTTTGAGAGCGCCTTGGCTTTAACTACTTTACTATTTCCTACCGCTATTCGATTTACTTTTGGAATGTGAAGCGTTCGACTGGAATTTAGTCCCATTCGGATTGTTTGTTGGTTAGATTCTGTTTTTGAAAAAATAGAGTTCATCGAAAAACAGAATAAAAAACAAAGTGCTAACCTAAATTGTTGAGGAGTCATGTTAAGAGCCTTTAGCAACTCTAAAGCCACATAGAAAAACTTTCTCGAGGGGAGACCGGCGAAATTGAAGTCGATCTAGCTTTAAATGAAAATGGTAAATTGCTATTTACTCCATTTAAGTGGGCTTTTAAAGAGGCTGGTCCGATATATTTTTTCTTAAAATGCAAAGACTTATCGAGAACGAAAATTATAAGATTTGATAAGTTTTATTGGAGTTTCATTTGATAATTTATCCCATCGTCACACGCCCAATAACTTACGCACAGTGAACGAACTTCATGGCCGTTTGAACCTCTTAAAAAACCCAATTAGAGGGGACAGGTATCGTAAATTGGATTGTCGAGAGTCTTTATTGGGTTCGTGCATAGCTCGGTTAAAGCCATAAAGGCCAGCTCGGGCAAGCTGGCCTTTTTTATCGGGCTTTAGGGTTTTTTGGGCCTTGTAGGACCAAATCAAAAAAACCTTGGTAACTGCTTATAAACCCTGCATACCTAATTCATACTGACCATTTTTAGCTCTCAACCAATTTCGATTGTCTGAACGATTCCCCACATTCACATACTGAGAAACTAAATTGTCACCCATATACCCGCCCGCATGAGTAACACCCACCACCAACAGTTCACCGTTAGCTTCTGAAAAAGCCGGTCCACCTGAGTCCCCAAAACAACTTCCCGCACGATTGCTTGGGCCTAAGATACCGCGAGCATAATTCGAAGGGGTCAGAAAGTTGATATAAGCATCAATCATGGCAACAACGTTAGTGCCGGTTCGTTTGGTTCCAGCTCCCCTTCTAGTCTCTAAATTAGTACAACCCACTCCAACCAGACGCAGAACATGGCCGGGGGCTACCTGACTTCCAAAGTTATGAATTTGATCCTCTTTTGCGGTGTTGGGTTCAAAAATGAGTAGACCAATATCATGAGGGTCATTCACAGAACCGGAGCCCATCAAAACTTTGGTATAAGTAGACACTGTTCCTTTAGAAGTCACAAAACTATATTTACCTGAACCCAGTAAGCAATGGGCTGCCGTTAAAACTGCTCTATCGCTCACAAAAGTTCCAGTGCAAATGCCTCCCCCTTCAGGCGCAACCACCATGCCAACACCAGGATACGCATTCGTAATTTGAATTCTGCTTCCCGAAGGATCTGGCAAACTCAAATTTGAATTCGCTCGACCACAAGCCATTAAAGACAAACTTATCAACACAAGTGCGAGTAATCGCACAAATCCACCAACGTACCGTAACATTTTGTACCCCTTTGTCCTTTTGGTTCCCGCTAACGTTCCACATTACCCGACGGAAACCTTATCTTCCTTGATTTCCTATTCATAATTGCAAGTCAAAAGCCACACAACGAACCAATTTTTAACCCCTTGATATCTGGACAAAAATAAAAGTATCCGTTTGGTATTCAGCCACTCGTCGTATTGTTAAACAGGTGACGAACTTTTTGACAAAACAACAAAGACCCAATCGGTTTCTTAAGAGTTCTAGGAACTTACTCTACCTAGTATTTAGACACTGACTTTTTATTTATTTTTAAAATCCTACAAGTTCCAAATAATGCAATGTTTTTCGATAAAATCGCACAATTCAACGTCAAATTAATCGACGAAAAACATAATTAAAGGTGTGAAGAAACTTTGTGTAAAATATGGTAGTTCCAACACAAAGCAGGATCTCTAACAAACAGGGTATGTTTCGCTAGAGATCCTATAATCTCCAATTAGGTATTACTTAAATTTTCGGCTTGCCGAGAAGACCGACTAGAAAATTCGGCCTTACCTATTTTTCCACTGTCTAGCAGCTCCTTGATAGATCCTAAAGCTCCCAACGCAGTACTTGATTCATAAGGTATAAAAACTTTATCGCCTGGTTTTTGTGTGAACTTTCCAAACTCCTCTAAATATCCCGTGGCTACTAAATAACGGGTAGTAAGTTCAGCGTCTCCCAAAGACGAGCGAATTTTATCAATTGCAGTCTTTTTTGCTTCAGCCACTTCTTTAATAGCTAACGCTTCCCCTTGAGCTTGACGAATTTGCGCTTCTTTTTGTCCTTCAGCTATATTGATTTGCTCTTGTCTTATTCCCTCGGATCTAGCAATTCTGGCTTGTTTGTCACCTTCGGCTTCGAGAACTCTAGCTCGTCTTTCTCGTTCTGCCTGCATCTGTTTCTCCATAGCCACTTGGATTTCACGAGGTGGAGTAATGTTTTTTAGCTCAACTCGATTGACTTTGGTTCCCCATTTGTCTGTTGCTTCATCCAAAATCAATTTCAACTTAGAGTTAATAACATCTCTTGAAGCTAAAGTGTGATCAAGATCCATCTCCCCGATGACGTTTCTAAGTGACGTTTGAGTGAGCTGCGCAACCGCCACAGGTAAATTAGCAACTTCATATGTCGCACGAAGAGGATCTACAATCTGAATGTATAAAATAGCATCGATATCAATGGAAACATTGTCTCTTGTAATCACGGCCTGTTTTTCAACATCTAAAACCGTCTCTCTTAAGTCGATTTTTAAAATAGGAAGCACTACCGAGTTAATAACCCAAAAAATTCTTCGAGGCTCATCGAAAAAAGGAATCACTAAATTAAGACCACCAGAGAGAGTACGATGATATTTTCCAAGGCGCTCCATAATAATACACTGGCCCTGTTGAACCACAATAAGCCCTTTGGTAACCAACACAAAGCCAACCCCCACAACCATCAACAAAACCAACAAACTGAAATTCATGATATCTCCTTAAGAACTGTTTATAATTGACTAACCCAAACTTTATTTCCATCGATACGAGAAATTTTCACTCTTTGTCCTGCGGGTATTTCTTCCTCGGAAGTCGACCTAGCTACCCATTGATCACCGTATAGTTTGACATATCCCGATTGGTTCGGACGAATAGCTTCTATAACTTCACATTCCTGTCCAACCATCGACTCTACGTTGGTTAAAAAATTCTTAGAAGAGAAACCTTTCATAAGACTCTTTCTAACAAACACAAAAACCAATACTTCCATGGCGGCCAGGAAAGATAACAAGACATACCAAGAATCTGTTAAAAGTCCCACGGCTGCCGTCAATAACAAAGCCACTCCGGTGGGAAGTAGAACAAAACCAGGAATAAAAACCTCTAGTATGATTAGAGTAAGACCGAGCAGACCGAAAAGTTGATAGGGCACCATTTTATTTACCTTTTTTCGGAAATCTAAACATTTCCATTTCACTGCCCCCGACAGGAATCGAACCTGTAATTAGGGATTAGGAATCCCTCGTTATATCCATTTAACTACAGGGACAAAGTCTGCCTTGAGTCTAACCAGAGTTAAGCCATCACGCAAGGGAGAGTCACTTCTAGGATTACGAACCTTGAGCCAAATACAACCTTTGACACTTTACTCACCGTATCCTACGACAATAAGACTATGAAGCTTTTGTTAAGTCTTTTAACCGTTACTTTTTTTCATGCACAACCCTCATTGGCCCAAAAAAGCCCTCTAATAGCTGCCGAGACCCAATTTTTTATCCCTATCCCCCAGAAAACAGCCCTTACAAAAATTAACTCAACAAGAGCCAGCCAGGCTTTCAGAGATTTAATGCTATATATGATTTCGACCTATATTGACCCACAAATCGGGAGTATTCGATTGGTTGAAGCTTCAGACGCCAATCACTATGCTCTTGCTATTGTGGATGAGGCCTCTGTAGCGCGAATTGCCTTGAAACATTTTAAAGAGTTCTCTCATTGCAACACGCCTGCTGAAGCCTTTAAAATTCTAAAACCTCTTTTTACGACTTCAACTTATTTAGCGAGCAGAAAGTGGCATCACGTTCGATTCCCAATCCCTGACACACTTAAAGAATTTGAAAGACAGTACTCATTTACCCAGTGGCAAAAAGAGGTCATTACGCAAAGCTCAATTAAGGGTTACAAGAGAATTATATTTCGCAATGATCGATCTTTTCCCAATATTTCGGTAGCTCAAACAACACTTCCCGATTCCGAGACAGCTCGAGAGACAGAAGTCATTATTTCCAGAGAAGATCTGAGTGGCCAATCCGATTTTTTTGCCTACAATGAGGTAGGGGAACTCGTATCACACTCCTTATTTCACAATTCAAAAGGCACAGATATTAAAGCTCCCGTTCCCTATACCTGTTTAACCTGCCATTATCGAAGTGCAGAAGGGGTCTTTGGTCCGTAAAATAGCTCAAAAGAAGATACCTGCTCCCTTTGAATGGGCTTTTTAAGAGGCTGGTCCGACATATTTTTTCCTAAATTGCAAAGACTGATAGAGGACCAAGGTTATAAGACTTGATAAGTTTTCTTTAAAGTTTCATTTGATAATTCACCTCATCGTCAAACGGCCAATAACTTGCGCGCCTTAAACCAACTTCATGGCCGTTTGAACCTCTTAAAAAGCCCATTCAAAGGGAGCAGGTATCTTTAATTGGGCTTTTTAAGAGGCTGGTCCGACATATTTTTTCCTAAATTGCAAAGACTGATAGAGGACCAAGAACATATCAAAAGAAGTACTCAAGTTTATTTTTCCAGGAAATTGAGTTCGCAGTGGAATGTCTCTGGCAACTGAGAAACTGCTACCAAACCAAGAAACACCGAAACCAAAGCCACATAAGTTGCTGAAGTAATAATATCAATACGGGCATAAAAAAATTCAAATAAAAAAGAAAGTGGAATTACGGAGGCTCTCACCAGGTTTGGTACCATTGTGGTCATAGTTGCTCTCAAGTTGGTACCAAAGTTTTCGGCTGTCATGGTCACTAAAAGTGCCCAATAACCTGCGAAAAACCCCAAGACAAAACAAAGTGAGTAGAAGTAAAGTTGAGATGTCTGATAAGCGGTTAAATAAAATGCCATAGCGGTGGCTAACAATAATATAAAAAGTACGACCACCTTTTTTCGGGATTTCATCCATTGGCTAATAGCACCGGAAACGAAATCACCAAGTGCAACTCCAAAGTAAGAATACAAAACAGATTTCGAAGCGGTAATTGGAGGTCCTTCAATCGAAAGGGCCTTTCCAAATTCAGGAGCGAAGATCATTAAAATGCCGCTATTAAACCAGATAGGAAGTCCCATCAAAATGAGGCTAATCCCTTTAAGAAGCCTTGTCTTGGATCGAAATAACAAACGAAGATCTCCTCGATTTTTATGTGTCTTTATCTCTTTAAAAAGCTCCGGCTCCGGTAATGACACTCTAAGAAGCAACAGCCCAATTCCAAATCCCCCTCCAATCAAATAACAAATCTTCCAATCAAATAATTCTGACAACAAAGCTGCCAGCACTCCGCCCATCAATCCAAATCCAGCAACAATCATGGTTCCAATTCCACGATATCGAGTCTGCATACTTTCGGAAACTAAAGTAATGGCGGCACCCAACTCTCCTGACAGCCCTAATCCTGAAATAAACCGCAACACCGCATATTGAAAAGTATTTGAGACAAAAGCGTTGAGAAGAGTTGCTATCGAATAAAGTAAAATTGAGCCGTAAAGAACCTTGACCCGTCCTTTTTTATCTCCAAGAACCCCCCAAAGGACACTACCCACCATCAGGCCGGCCATCTGCATGTTAAGCAAAAAGATTCCTTGCGACAGCAGATTCGCTTCCGGCACGCCCAACGCAATAAGACTATTTCTTCTGACGACCGAAAAGAGAAACAGGTCCAGGATATCCACGAAATATCCCAATGCAGACAGAATAATTATGCGAGAGACCATAACTTTTTTGCCTAAATTTTAACTAGGCCTTAGTTGTTCTTTGGATAAACTCTTAAGTAAAACCGTTTTTTGGCTTGGGGCTTAAGCGTTTCACCATGATTCCAAATCTGAATATAAGCGTAGTCAACACAGCTACCATCCGGACGATTGATCTCATCACAGACACCGGCCGTACCCAGATTAAATTTCGCCACTTCAGATTCTGAATTTAAAACAAAAGTTAGACTACCATTTTCCTCATTGAGCCAGTGAACTCCCCCTTCCAAAGCCCCCCCGGTATAATTCACTTTTACAGTGACTGGAAATTTAAATTTATAGGCGGTAGCATTCTTAACACTAACCTCCATGGCAAATTCAGCCGATTTATTGTCCTCCAGCTTTACTTTAATGGGGTTGTTGCGACTTCCAGGGCCGAAATTAGTAACCTCTTCTTGCCCATTCTTTACAGTCAGTGAAGCCGGTGCCGTCCCCTCTATGTTGAAATTTCTTCCATTAAGGGCTTTTAAAATCATTTGTCTTAGCTCACCGGTTTCTCTCACCCCGGGGTTTCCTAGTTCGTCAGCAAAAAGCATATGAGTGTACCATTCCACTGCGGTCAGTTCAGGATGGTTTCGAGTTAGCCTCATTGTCTCCATGGTGAGATCGGTTACTTTATGAAGCCCTAACTTTCCAAATCGAGCCATCGCTGCAATCAGCAGGTCATTCATCGAACCCCCGTAAGCTTCTCCGTCATCATGAACTTCGTTGGTCAAATAATATCCAGTGTTGTTAAAAATTCTCATATTGTGTTTGCCCGGAAAATCCAATCCACCTGAAACGTCATTGACAACTAATTGCGCGATAAAATCGGCCATTCCTTCACTCAGACCTCCGGTATCGGCCAATTGAAGATGTTCCCCCATCAAACGGTCCATCACACCGTGACCTAACTCATGCCAAATCGTCGTGTTATCTCGAGCCATATTGGCACTTTTTGCAGAATAGGTCGTAAAGTTAATCGTGTCTTCAGTGTAGAAGGCATTATCACGATAACTGATGTCGAGATTGTAGAGAAAAGCATGAAATGGACGGGTTGAAAAATCCGGATCACTAAATCCATAAGGTCTTAATGAATCGAACATTTGAGTAATCGCCCAATAGACTTGAACTTCATCAAATCCATCGTTCAAATAAGAAACCGGATCATTATCTTCTAATTTCCTAGCAGAACGGTTCCAAGCCTCGTCAAATGATTTTAAGGGCCGTCCATAAATAGCCATCGCAGGGATCATCTCTTCTCCATCTGGATTTTCTGCCATCGAAACATACTCTGGTCGAAAATGGGTGGATATCGCCGGAGAAAAATTTAATTTCGGAAGTTTTGCGACCTCAGGATACAAACCTACCGTTGCATATTTTCCCTCTAAGAAAACGCCTCCATTATTAAAGCTATTTTCCACGACGGGCAGAGCAGAAAACAACTTCTCCGCTTGATCCCTGATATATCCCATCGACCAAAAACCTTTTTGTCTGCCCTCCAAAGTCAAACCTTTAAGAGGATCAAACAAGCTATCTATGTAACGCTGATTTTTAAGAGAAGCCAAAGGATCACCGCTCAAAGAAACCCGTATACTTTTGTTCAAATACCTAAGCTCACTTGAAATTCGGGGAAGAAGGGTATGATTCAAAATTTCTCCCTCAGGCTCTTCATAAATGGGATAGACTTGAACTGGAAGGCTAAAAGAATTCTCAGAAACCCGATCGGATTGAGGAAACTCCTCGTAAGCTTGGTCCAAAAGCTTTTTTCCTTCAACTCCAATGACTAAACGATGCTTTCCTCGTTTGCTGTTCACTTTCACAACTCGAACGACTCGCCCCTTTTCCCACATGTCGGTCCATGAAATTTTTCGAATTGAGGGATCTTCAGTTCCTTTCAAAACCTGTCGAACTAGCTCCATGGTGTCTGTGGAACTTAATGCGGCTCTAACACTTTTAACAGTCCAACCAGAAGCTGCAGGAGCCCCGTCGACTCTGGCTTCTATCTGAATCGTTTCGCCGTTAGTTAGAGACGTCCAAAGGCGCACACTCAAACCCCTAATAGGCATGCCCCCCACGGTCTGGGCCAACATCACAAAATGGCTGGTAGCCAGCTTTCGACTCTCAACTAACATAAAATTGGATTGAGACAATTCAACGCCCGTCTTCGAACGAATCACGTCTAACACATGCACTAAATTGGCATTTTTATCTTCTTTTCCGGTCCATCGAACCGTTTGTGGAGCCGCTATCGCAATAGCTCCAAAGACAAACGAAAGAATAGTCATCAAATGAAGAGAAATAGTTTTCATGAACCCCCCAAAAAAGTTTGCTTCCCTAGAACATGGTAAATCTTAGCTCACCCAACCCGTCAATCTAGAGAGCCACAGCGCAGCAACAATGTCAAAGATTGTTGCCATCTATTTCAATTTGCCCTTTACTTCTTACCTAAGTGTAGACAGGGATAGAAAAATGCTTTTATTTAACTCTTTTAAATTAATCACAGTTTTCTTAATCGTATCCTTGGGAACAGCCGGGGCCACAGACCGAAAACCCTCCGATTTCGCCATCAAAAACAACACTACCATTTCTATTTTCAACAACTTTTCTTTGGACCATGTTAACTTAAACATCTTAAACGCGGTCATCGTAATTCATGGAGTCGCTAGAAACGCTGATGAATATTTTGATTACGCTTTAACCTCTGCAGTTCAAGAAAAAGTGGCCCACCAAACCTTAATTGTAGCCCCTCACTTTAAAATCGATTCCGACCCTCTAAAGCCCGCAGAACTTTATTGGCAGGAAAGCTGGAAATTTGGAGACTTAAGTCATATAGAAACTGTGAGTTCTTATGAAGTTGTCGACAAATTGATAGAGCACATTGTTTCGAAGGATTATTTTCCTAATCTAAAAAAACTAACAGTAATAGGCCACTCGGCCGGCGGGCAGTTCGTGGCTCGATATGCAGCAGGAAGCCAAAGTGTAAGCAACCCCTCTCCACCTCTCTTTTTTGTGGTCGCTAATCCCTCTTCATACCTTTATTTTTCAGCCGAACGTTGGGTGGAACCCCATGGGTTTTCAATCCCGAACACCGATTGCGAAGACTTTGACTCATACCCTTATGGAACTCTTAAACGAAACAACTACATGAACCAAACTTCAGTGCGAGACCTTGAGAAAAGATTTAATAGTAGAAATGTTTTTTTACTTTTGGGTGAAGAGGACCATCTAACCGACTATTTGGACACAAGTTGTGAAGCTAATCTCCAAGGGAAAGATCGGTTTGACAGAGGAATGACCTACTTTCGTTTTCTTAAAACTTTTTTCCCTAAAAGCCGAGTTAATTTAAGAACCGTAAAAAATGTCGGCCACTCAGGTGAAGAAATGATCCAATCTGCCGAAGCCAAAAAGATTTTATTCCACTAACCGCCTCCCCTAAAAAAAAGTATAATGAGGCATGAATAGATCCAAATCTCATGTTCTTGGCATTTTTACCAACCGGCGGATGGCGATAACTTTGTTATTGATGTTCGCCTCTTCGTTCCCTCTTCCCCTGACCTCTTCAGGAAGCACTTTTCAAGTTTGGTTAAAACGTAGTCAGGTTGATATTAAAACTATTAGTGCTCTTACTTTGGTTGGGTTGCCCTACAGCCTAAAATTTTTGTGGGCTCCCTTTTTAGACCGCTATATTCCGCCTTTCCTCAATCGAAGAACCGGATGGATCGCAATTTTTCAGATTCTTCTGATGGCTTGTATTGGAGCGATGGGTTTTTTTAATCCGGTTTCTGATATGACATGGATTATTTTGCTCGCCACTTGCATTTCATTTTTCAGCGCAAGTGCCGACATTGTCATTGATGCTTATCGTGTTGATCTTTTGCGACCGGACGAAAGAGGTGCAGGAGCGTCAATGGTTATGATTGGAGGCCGATTAGCTTTTTTGACTTCCGGTGCCCTAGCACTGATTTTAGCCGACCATTTTTCTTGGCAAACTGTTTTTTTTATTATGAGTTGTTTTCTCTCATTGGGGCTTATCACTGTATTTTTTGCTCCAATTCCTGAAATCACAGTCACTCCACCTAAAACTCTTGGCGAAGCCGTAGTTGCTCCTATAGTGAATTTTTTTAAGAAACCAGGTGCCATTGAAATTTTACTTTTCGTTGTTTTATTCAAAATGGCGGACACTTTAGCTTCTTCTTTGTTAAGCCCTTTTTTAGTAGAGCTCGGATTTACAAATACAGATATTGGATCAGTTAATAAAGTCTTTGGTCTTATTATTAGCTTATTTGGCGGATTGGTTGCAGGGGCTACTATTCCTCGATTTGGTATTTATAAAAGTCTTTGGTTATTTGGAGTTCTTCAAGCTCTATCCAATTTTGTTTTCGTGGTTTTAGCCATTCAGGGAAAAAGTTTTGGATGGATGGTGGCATCTATCGGGGTTGAAAATTTTTGTGGTGGCCTAGGAACGGCGGCCTTGGTTGCTTACTTAATGGGACTTTGCGAACAAAAGTTTTCCGCAAGCCAATATGCATTGCTCTCAAGTCTCACAGCAGTGGCTCGAACTGTTTTAGCCTCCGGCTCAGGTGTTCTGGTGTCTTATTTAGGATGGCCTAAGTTTTTCACCGTAACTGCATTTCTCGCCATCCCAGGTCTCTATCTCTTAAAACGATTGGGGAGATTTCAAAGCGTTTCCCCGTCTTGAAAGGTTTTTCAGGATATAATCTCGAGCTTTGTAAGTGTTTCTCTCGAAAAGAAACCAGAGACCGTAGGATATTGCCACAATTAACGATAACTGAATAAGAAAAGTGAGCATTCCAACTAGATCGGGCTGGGATTTTGTCTGCCGATAACTCATTGAAGCTAACATCAAAACAAACAGGAAATGATTGAGATACAGTGAATAGGAAATATTTGAAAACAATTCAGCACTTTTTTTAAAAACTCTCCCAATCCCAATCACAGTAGAAACACTTAAATTAGACGACAACCAACAAACTATCGCGAAAGATAATCCGACTATTAAATTATAATCTATCAAGATTGTTCGCTGAGAATTGAGAGTTTTTCCACAACCAAGAACGCCTAACCAAATCGCAACACTACCCAAGAATAAAATCCAATTAGGTTTTTGGCTATATCTTGAAGCAGCATAAAAAGTAGCTACCCCTATTAACCAAACAAAAAAACCAACAAACCATTTTTTGAAAACGAAGTAAAACATAGTACACCCTAAAATCCCTATAAAGCATTTCTTTGCTCTACCATCCAAACCTCTCCTGCCCCCGAAAAAAATAAAAAAACAGGGGAAAACCATGTAGCTCCAAAACTCATACGCCAAACTCCACAAGACGCAATTCACCCCAAATTCCGTAGACACAATTCCCTGTAAGAAGAAAACATTTTCCAAAAATCTTACCAAAGAGTGTGAATAGATGGATTGAGGAGAAGGGCCGGTGTGCCATAAATATTGGTACTTGCCTGTCAGAACATCAGGGTAAAAACGATCAATAATTAAACTAACTATCAAAGTTAGAACTAGATTCGGAATTAAAGGCACCCAAAGGCGATTCAATCTGAGAACCAGGTATTCATCAAATTTGAAACCCTTACCCTTTTTTAAAATACTGCCTCCAACAAAGAAGCCGCTTAAGACAAAAAAGCAAATAACAGATTCACCACCTAAACCCGTAAAAAAATAAAATTTTTTATGGAACCAATTAGGGTTATTTAGAGAACTAAAATCAACTAATGTACAACCTCGTAAGTGACAAGCTGCAACCCACAAAGCCAAAAGACCTCGAAAAAAATCTAACACAACAAACTTGGGTGCATGTTTCGATTCAGGCATTCGTTATTTTACCCTGGTTTTCTAGGTTGCACTCACCGAAATTATTTTGAACTGCTCAACATCAACCAAACCCCTGTCGGTTAACTTCAAGCTCGGAATGACCGGTAGACTTAAAAAAGCCAATTGAAGAAAAGG
>VGSE01000020.1 GCA_016875135.1 Deltaproteobacteria bacterium | reverse complement strand
TCTTGTGAGCTGATTTCCTGCCTAACTCGATTATTTTCTTCTTTTTCCTTGTCTAAAACCTTTTGTCCCTCCTGAATTTCTTTCTCCCTTCGTTCTATTTTATCCAGCTCAATTCGGTAATTTGAGTCATCTTTATCAGCGTACTTTGCGTCTAAAGCTGCTCTAGCTCTGCTAAGTCGGTCTTGTTCGTTTTTAAGTTTATTTTGGTATCGATCTAAAACTTCATTGTTCAACTCAAAGGCCATTTTGGCCTGGGAAAGATCGTTTTGGGCAGTTGCTACAGATTTATGAATATCTGAGGGGATGGGCTGGGAAAAATTTGGTACCTGCAGGTCCCTTAGCGGTTGTCCTAAAATCGTGGGTCCAGATTCGTTAGGATATTTTGGAAGAAATATAGTTGCCGAAAAACTGAAGGAGCTGATTAGAATAAAATTAAAGAACAACAGGTAAACGACATCTGTTGTTCCTTTAAGACAAACTGTTTTTTAAACTCTTTTCATAAAAAGTCCTCGCGGTTATTTGTATTCCTAGAGTCTGCAACCCCCGTGCCTTCGCCCCTTCACAATTCCCCGCACACTTTCCGTCTACACCCCGCCCTTTCCTGTCCAGGCTCTATCTCCCTGTCAAAAACTTCGACAGATTTAGGCGTGTCAGTCTCCCAGTAAGCTTAAAAGGTAGCGGTCACGATTTCCTGCTGCTAGACATCGATGAGAATGAGGCTACCTTCGGCACCGTAGATAAGTTTAAAGGAGTTTTAACTACGGCTGATGGGCCCACTCTTAATGCCTAAGATCTCTAATATTCCCTCGCGCCAGGGGAGAGCCTGCACGCTAGCTATCCGTTTTGTATTGGGGTCGTTGGAGAGTAAGAAAAAATCGGCTTTTTTAAAATCGCCCTGAAAGTGCGAAAGGTTTTTAATATCTCTCTCATCCACTCGGTCTTTAGATTTGATTTCTATTAAACATAAAGGCTTTCCAGGTCTGTCCACGATGAGATCAATTTCCGCCCCATCTTTAGTTAAAAGATACGAAAACTCATAGTCCTTTTTGAAATACTGGGCTAACCGAAAGAGCTCCACGAAAACAAGATGCTCAAAAGCCTCACCGAATCCGTAAGTCCCAGGGGTGAGCGGAACGTCCAGTGCCCTCTCGGCGGCACGTTTGACTCCTGAATCAAAAAAATAAAATTTAGGTGCCTTTCTCTGTTGTTTTCTTATTGATCTTGCGTAAGCCGGAAGGCGCACTCCGAGTAGAGTATCTTCTAGAATATCAAAGTAGGATTGAATGGTTGTTGTGTCGACTCCAACATCCTGAGCGATGTTTGTATAATTAAGAATCTTAGTGTTCATTTGGGCCGCTATCGGTAAAAACCGCCGGAAGGGGTCGAGTTTTCTTACCCACTGCTCTGCCTGAATTTCTAACTTCAAATAGTTAAGGACGTAGCTTCTTAAAAAACCATTCATTTCCTCGGGGGTGGAGCTGGTAACAACTTCAGGGAGACTGCCTGTTTGCAAAACTTGTTGTAAGTTAAATGAGTCTCCAAGCTCGAGAAAAGTGAAAGGATATAACGACTCCACTAAAGCTCGTCCCGCTAAAAGGTTGGTCCCCTTTTGCTTTAATCTTCTAGCGCTCGATCCCGTTAAAGCGAATTTGATTTTGTCCTCAACCATTAATTTTTGAACATAGTTTAAGAGCTTGGGACATTTTTGAACTTCATCAATCACTACCCATTCTATTTTCTTTAATTGCCCTGATATTTGCGTATAAAACTCTTTTGGGTAGAGTGTGAATCTGTCTTCTAGTTCCGCATCTAAGAGATCAAACCACAGCACTCGCTGGTTCTTAAAGTGTTCCTTTAAAAAGGTGCTTTTGCCCACCCCGCGAGCTCCAAAGAGAAAAAAACTCTTTTGTTTTAAGGGGTTTATCAATCGCTTGATCATACCCTATAATTACCCGATAAATATTGGATAAGGTCAAGCAGAATCTTTAGGCGTGTCAGTCTCCCAGTAAGCTTAAAAGGTAGCGGTCACGGTTGAGAGCTAAAGTTAGAGCGCATTTCGGGAGGGCTCTATCTCTCCCACCTTTTTTGAATTAGGAAAGAGACCGAGCGGTTGAGTGCTGTGTTTTCAGATGTGCGAATCAAAGTCTGATCCGAATAGAGAAGACTCATAGATAAAAATTCATTGGCCAGATAACTCACCTGCGCTGATGGAGTCCAAAGATAGATCTTTTCCCCCGAACCTGAAATCACCCCTTCGGTCGAGACGGGAGAATCATAATTTGAATTAAGCGCCATCCCAATCCTTAAGTCCCCATTCATCGGGCTCACTCCAACCGCAACACTCCCACTAGCCCCCAGCCCGGGCCTTAAATAGAGCGCCCCCAGTTCATTTGAAATTGTTCTCGAGAACGGGCGGTGAGCCTCTAGGACCAACGAAGCATCCCAAACTCCCCAAGACTTCATAAGAAGCGCTCCCGTCGATAAAGCATAAAATCCTCGACCCCTTGAATCGATTCTGTAGAGCTCTTTGGCGTCGTAAATCGAACCGCCCGTCGGCAAAATCATCGAAACAAAGGCAATCGCTTTGGGGCGCCAAACCGAATAAGTCCAATCCGGAATCACTTCATAAGCCAAATTCAAAGACACATCACCTAACCCAAAGGCGGAAACTCGGTTATCCCCCCGGGCTCGATATCGACGAGTCATGGGAATCGTCAATCCCGCTTGCCATCGATCTGAAAGAAGTGTCGCCGCATCCACCCTGAGTGTTTGAGCCGTCTCCGTGTCATTCACTTTGCGATTTTTAATTCCCCCTCCCACCGGAGCATCCGCTACCACTTGCGAGGAGATCAAAGTTGTTGTGAATTGAGTCCGGTCGTCACCGGAAATTAACGACGGAATATTGGCCGTTCCACCACAACAAGGGGCTGCGAACCCTGCTTGAGACAAAGCCGCTAAAGCAGCAAAAAAGAGTACGAGTCTATTCATCTAGATTAACCGAAACAAACTGCTTCTCGACGGCGTTTCCGTTTTTTAGCTGAATATAGACTTCCCATTTTCCAGGGGTGAATTTGACATTAGAAACTAAGTATTTGCCTTCTGAGACCTTAGTGACTTTAGGAAAGAAAACACTCCCACAGCAGGTCATTCTGATAAAAGCCCCTACTTGCCCTGTGGGCTCAGTGAGTTTCGAAGAAGAACCATTTCCGCTTGCCCAGAAACTCACTTCAAAAGCTGATTCGCCATCCACTGTCGGACCTTGAGTCCATTGAAGATCTGCACACAAACCACTTTGTGCAAATTTTAAGGGGCAAGAGTTAAGGCCTGTTGCCGCTGTTCGATATCTTAACTTTCTTGTTGCCGGAGCTTTCTCTTTGGTTCCGCAACTTAGAATCAAAAAAGAGAGAGCTAGGGCGGTTAAAGGAAAAAATTTAGTTTTCATCGGTTTGTCCTCCCGGGATTTCTATTCAAAAAATTAACGTTTAATAGCACAGCCTAAGGTTCGGCTCGTCTTTTCTTTGGGCTCTTGCCCTTGAGAGAGATCGACTAACGCCTGTTTGAGATAAAACTTCTTAGCTTTGGAGGACTCTTTTGTATCATCAACCCCTCCGTTAAACCAACACTCCCCCTTAGGTCCGACCACAAAAACGTGGGGGGTTTTTAGAGCTCCAAATTCATTGGCAATTTTAGCTTGTCGGTCACGGATAATCGGAAATGAGAATCCCGCCTCTTTAAAGTGGAGCGAGGCCAACCCCTCATCTTCATCCGTGTTGGAATGAACACCCACAAAAGAAAAAGTTTTAAATTCTTTGGCTAGAGATTCGATAGAACCTTCGTGACTTCGAGAGCAAGGGCATTTAGCCGATAGAAAAACCACAACCAAGCCTTTAGAGTTCTTTTGAGCCACTTCTGAGGAAAAGGACCCCCCTGTTCTTAAGTCGGTCCCCGCAAAGGGTTTAGAACTACATGCCAGAGAAAATTTTGAAAATAATACAAGAAATACAATCGGTTGAATTCTCATTGAGGCTCCTCGAGTTTGAGCTGGTTTTAGCTCAAACTGGGCCAGCTCGCCAGTCGTTTTTTTAGATTTGTTTCGGTGGGCGTGGGAAAAAACGGCTCGTTCTTCTGATGTAGTCTTGATAGCCTTGAGTCCGCTTGGCGAGCGCGCTTTCCAAAAGAGGGACCCCCGACACTTTCATGAGTAGAAAGGACATGATTAAAGGGCTAAAAACCGCCCACCAAGCCCCCGAAGTAAGAGCGATGAGATAAAAGCCCCACCAAACTAGAAAATCTCCAAAGTAATTAGGGTGGCGGGTATATCTCCAGAGTCCCCGATCCAACACCTGCCCTTGATTTTTGGGGTCCTTCTTAAACGAAGCCAATTGATAATCGGCTAAGCTTTCGAAAAAAATTCCGGTCGTAGTGACTAGAGCTCCAAAAATATCGACCATTCCGATGGGGGACCAAGAAAGAATAGTGGCTTGAACGGGGATAGAAATGACAACAATTAAAGCTCCCTGCAAAAGGAAAACGCTGAATAGGCTAACCCAGCAAAAGGAATTGCCCATTTTTTCTCTCATCGCTTGATATCGATAGTCTTCAGGTTTTCCCCAGTTTCGCCAAGCCAGATATCCGCTTAACCTTGCTCCCCAGAGCGAGACTAAAATCAAGAGAAGCACGGAGCGTTCCGTATAAATTCCGGAAAATAACTGTGTCCCCCAAGCAGCAACGACAAATCCCATTCCCCAAAAAATATCTACGATAGAGCTATTTTTAATTCTTAAACTGACCAACCACAAAAGAATCAGCAATCCAAAAATAATTTTTGAAACAAAATAGGTGCTTGAGATGAGTTCCATACCCCACATTTTCGTGAGTCCGAAGAGAGAGTCAAGCCGATAAAGATTACTGAGTAAAACTAATTACTTGACCCATTTAAGAGGGTTTTTTTTGTCGTTCAAACGGCCATGAAGTTGGTTTAAGGCTTGGAATTTATTGGCCGTTTGATGATGAGGTGAATTATCAAATGAAACTCCAAGAAAACTTATCAAAGCTTATAACCTTGGTCCTCGATAAGTCTTTGCAATTTAAGAAAAAATATATCGGACCAGCCTCTTAAAAAGCCCACTTAAAAGGGAGCAGGTATGTTAGGTCAAGGGGGGAATTATGAAATGAAATTCTAGATAATAAATTGTAGCTGGATTTTATTAAAACTAAGTAGTACTGATATGAATTATACCACGAGTCAGGAATTCAACGTAGGGGGTACGATGAAGGTGAACTTAGTTTTCTTTTCGGTTTTTTCGTTTTTTTCGATTCTGTCCTTTGCCGAAGATGGCATTGGTACTCTGGCCGATACCAGAGCTAAACTAAAACTCCCTAATTACACTGGTGAAGAGAAGCAGTTATTAGTGGAACAAGCTCACCTCTTCTTGAACGAGTTGTTCGTTCACCGCGATATTAAAATAAAAGACTTTGGTGTGGGAGCAGATCCTGTTCCTAAATTAGAAGTCTTAAAAAAAGACGCGGCCCAACTATCCAGTGAAGATTTTCATCAGAGAATGAGTGATATTTTTTCCAATCTCCATGATCTTCACACTAATTACATTGCCCCAAAACCGCTTTCTTGCGCTGCGACTTTTATTCCGCTTCGATTTGATTCCGTATTGGATGACAAACGTGATGTCGTTGTTGTCTCTGCGAAGCTTCGTATCCGGGCCGAGTCGGTTAAAGATGTGCGTGTTGGAGACGAGCTTGTTGCCATTAACGGCGAGCCTGTTGAAAAGATTTTAGAGCGTTTGGGCAAAATCTCCGGAGGCGCCAACTCAGATGCGATGAGAATTCGTGCCGTTGAAATGTTGAGCTTAAGAAGTTTAGCAACTCAGCAAGTTCCCCAGGAAGACGAATTGAAATTTGAATTTTTGAGAGAAGGAAACAAAATAGAAGTAACGGTTCCTTGGTTTGCTTACCGGAGCTTAGACTGCATTGGAGCTGATTCCAGCTCTGAAGAAGAAAGTAAGTTGTCTTTGAGAAAACAGTTTAATCTTTCTGAAGATGAATTTCAGAAAAGATATAATAAAATTTTTGGTTCGCGGTCTTTGTTGAGTAAGCAGCGCAGATGGGCAGCTCCGAGCCCCCTCGATGAAGTCTTCGAAATGACCACACTCAACACTCCGATGGGATTGGTGGGTTATATTCAACTTAAAGGCTTTTCTTGGGATAATCCCAATCTTGACATTGCAACTGTAGTAGAAGGTTTTAGAAGAGAGATTGAGGGTCGTCTTTCCAGAGCTAACGGCCTAGTGATTGATGTTCGTGGTAATCCGGGTGGGTATATTGTCTTCGCTGAGAAATTGGTTCAGTTGTTTTCAACTAAGGAAGTCGAGCCTACCAAAGTTCAGATGTTAGCTAATAAACTGAATGAAAATATCTTTCTAAATGCTAATGGCCAAGAGGACAATCGTTGGTCGGCGGCAGTACGTTCGGCTTTAACTCAAGGCTCACCTAGGATTCAGCCTATGCCAATCACGACCACTTCTGAAGCTAACAGTTTAGGTCAAATATGGTTTAGGCCTGTGATCATTTTAACTGATGCTGCTTGTTTTTCAGCTTGCGATCTTTTCGCCGCTGGAATGCAAGACAATGGTGCTGGTGTGATCATCGGAGTGCACAAAACAACTGGAGCTGGCGGAGCCAACGTCATGGAGCACAGTGTGTTTCGTCAGATCATGGAAGGTGAAAACAATCCTTTTAAAGCTCTCCCCCACTCTCAAAATATGAGAGTTTCTTGGAGACAAACAGTTCGTTCGGCTAAGAATCAAGGGCAACTGATAGAAGACTTGGGAATTCGGTCCGATGTGATAGTTCCTGTTCGCAAGAGTGACATTGAAACTGAATCAAAAGACCTGATGGAAGCCATTCACCAAATCATTCATACTTTACAACCCAAATACAAAAGCGGTCTCGCTGTTCGACGGGGTAATTCGGTACTATTGAAAAACGGTGAAGAGGCCAAATGGGTTGAATCTCTTTATGGCGTCGATAAAATTGAGCTTTGGATAAAGGGTGAAAAAGTTCACACTGTTGAACTTTGTAACCGAGGAGACAAAACAGGGTTTGAAGAGGTAACTTTAGAGATTCCCGGACTTAAGAAGGATTGGAGTGATGAGCCTGTGACGATGGTTGGTTACAGAAATCGAAATCAGGTTTTCCGAGTGGTTCGAGAACTTATATGGAGAGGTCGGTATTTAGAAATTGGAAGTGATGGCCTAAACATTAATTCCAAACAGGACGAGGTTCGTTCCTTGTTTACTGTGAATCTGAAAGGACAAGCAGAATCTGGATGGCAATTTGTTGGAAATAAACTAAGGGTCGGTAGAGAGAATAACTATGAGAACAATATTCTTTCTCGAGCTTTTATTCCGTTGGACCTTAAAAAACAGAGTGGAAAACTCTTCCTAGACATTAGCTTAAAAGCTGAAAACGACCATGACTCTCTTCGTATCTATTTCAACAATCCAGATACTTACGAGAGAATCCATGTGTTTGCTGGCTCGAACCTTTCCCAACAGAAGGGGGTTTCGATTTCACTTCCTGAGGAATGGGATCGCGCTGATATGGTCTTTGAATTTGAAAGCGACGAGAACTGGAATATGGCCGGTCCAGAGATCGAAAATTTAAAATTTATCCAGTAAGACTTTCTACCTGCGTCCTCAAAGGGAGCAGGTATTAGAATTTTTTGAGGGGTTACCCAAAAAGTCTTGCGATGCTGTAAGCTGCTCCGGCAGCGACAGCTCCTATGGTCAGAGTTTGTATAGCGCTCTTCCATGGATGTGAGACTGTGAACCTTCCTTTGACGTAACCGAAAACGAATAGAGATAAAAGAGTGATGCTCACAGACAGCGGGAGAGCCATTTTGGGAGTCTCAAATAAAAGGTAGGGAGAAAGAGGGATAAGTCCTCCAGCCATATAAGCAAAACTAATCGTTAAAGCACTTTTAAGGGCTCGATTCGCATCGGGCCTTTCAAGGCCAAGCTCAAATTTCATCATAAAATCGACCCATCGTTGTTTATCCGCTCTAATAGCATTCACTAGTGTTGTGACGGTGGGCTCATCTAGGTCGTAACTTCTAAAGAGGCTTGCGACCTCTTCGGCTTCAACTTCAGGAATCTCCTCGGTTTCTTTTTCTTCGCGTCTACGTTCGGAGTCAAAATGGTGTAGCTCGGTTCTAGCTGCGAGATAACCTCCTAGCCCCATGGCGATGGCTCCGGCTGCAATCTCGGCTAATCCGGCCGTTACAATCAACCGGTTATTTGAGACAGCTCCTGAGAGTCCTGCGGCTAGTGCAAAAGGAACGGTAAGCCCATCGGACATTCCGATGACCAGATCCCTTAATGTTTCCGAAGCGTTGAAGTGGTATTCGTCATGAGTGTGAGAAATCATCTCTCTGGCATACCAAGGTTTTGTGGGTTTTTAAAGCTTTGAAGATTGCGCTAGTGGGGGGCTGGTGTTAATTGTCAATTGACTTATGAACAAGTGGGGTTTTCAAAACTGTGTCTTTATCATAGGTGCTAGCTTGCTTGGCACTTCAGTTGTCGCCGTCTCTAATCCATTATCGACCTTATTAACTAAGGATGAAGAGAAGATTCTCGAGGCTAGGCTCCGCGACTTTTATGAGACTAATGATTTAAATGTCATGAACCAAAGGCTACCCAAAACAAACCCTAGGGACGGTTTTCCTGTTCGAAGAAGCAAACTCCGAAAAAAGGCAGGTAGGGCCAGCCGTCCCGGATGGTTTGAGAAAAAATATAAAAAAAACGGGGAATTAAAAAGTTGGTCTAGTGCCAAAGTTGGAGACAAGGTTACCGACTTAACAGAAACTTATCTTTCACCAAAACAAATAACATATCGGTTAGATGAGATCAGTACCCACGGTGAA
This sequence comes from Deltaproteobacteria bacterium, assembly GCA_016875135.1. Classification (GTDB taxonomy): domain Bacteria; phylum Bdellovibrionota; class FAC87; order UBA2466; family UBA2466; genus UBA2466. The sequence continues at coordinate 13,136 of VGSE01000020.1, read as the reverse complement.
ACTTCATTAGATTATTGGTCTGGTGATTATTGGAGGATGAATTGGGGGGGGACTTCCTACCGATACAGTTCAGGAAAAAAATTCAAACTCTATAAAAAGGCAGTAGAGTTCTATCGCCAACCTCAAGAGTGGATAAACTTATGGGAAGCTTTGTCGCTGGCCTCGATTTTAGATGTAGTGGAAATGTGGTCGCCTTCCGAAAAATATGATCTTTTGATGGGGGATGAGAAGTTTACTCTCACTCGGGAGCAAAAGGCTGAGGGGGCTGATTTCGTTGATAAAACAGGACAAGTCGAAAGTTGGTTTGGGATTTGTGACGGTTGGTCTCCTGCCTCTGTTTTTGTTCCGGTACCGAAAAAGTCTGTAACAACGATGGGTTCAAACGGGATTACGCTTAAATGGTACCCTGATGATATCAGGGCATTAGCGAGTTTAGCTTGGACTAACGGAGATTTTGAAACAAATTTTATTGGGCGAAGGTGTGAAGATTCAAATCCTAGGGTTTATGCCAATGGACGTATCGTGGATGAAGATTGTGCCGATACTAATCCAGCAACCTTTCATTTGGCTTTGGGACTTTTGTTGGGAGAGAGTCAAGTGCCTTTCATTATGGATGCTTCCCTTGATGCTGAGGTGTGGAATCAACCTGTTTTGTCCTACGAATTTAAATATTTTAATCCTTTAAAACTGAGTGAACAAAGTCAGAATTGGCGTGATGTCATGGTTCCTTACGATGAGTCTTTTAAGAAGAGAGACAGATTTCAAAAACCACTTACCCGGGGTTACAAAAAGGATGGCCATTATTTTGATGGGGGGATAAAAGCGGTTGTTGGAGTTGAAACCACTGTAGTTTACTTAACTGAATATGAAGCTAAATTTTATGAAAAAGCCCAAGAAAACGTGACTGAGAGAGTTACCTATACTTACGATCTAGAATTGCATCAAAAAGATGGGGAGCTTATTGCGATGGGAGGAGAGTGGCACAGCAATCTTCATCCCGATTTTTTGTGGGTTCCTAAACGCAATGAAGTTTCAACGGCGAAGTGGGACGATAAGAATCTTAAAGTAGATCTTTTGTCTCTGCCGAAAGAAAATCTTTCAGAACTAGCATCTAAGGCCTCAAAGGAAGGATATCCTCTTTGTTCTGCTATTGAGGCTTTGGTGAATGCGTCTAGCGACGGTAATCGCACTTATCGGTGCTCGAAATAAAACTAAAATCCTCTACGATATTGGTTGGGGATCACTCCTGGAGTGACTTTGTTCAGATATTGAGCTTCTTGAATTGGCCAGTATGGGTTTCTAAGAAGTTCTCGGGCTAAGAGAACCATGTCTGCTTGCTCTTTATGGATTACGTTATTAGCCGCTTTAGGCTCTGTGATAAGGCCTACCGCTGCAGTTGCAATATTGGCTTTCTTTTTTATTTCCTCAGCTAGAGGAACCTGGAAATGTTTTTTTACGGGAATTTTTATGTTGGGGGCAATAGCACCGGAGCTACAATCAATGAGATCGACGCCTAGTTTTTTTAACTCTATTGCAAGAAAAATAGAATCGGTGAGGGTCCATCCGCGTTCATCCCAGTCGGTACAGGATAATCTTACGAATAGGGGGAGATTTGAAGGCCATTCCATTTTCACCGCTTCCACTGTTTCAAGAAGAAATCGAATTCGATTTTCGAAAGATCCCCCGTAGGAATCGGTTCGATGATTTGAAATAGGAGAGAGAAAACTATGCAATAGGTATCCGTGAGCTGCATGAATCTCTAAGATTTGAAATCCAGCTGCAAGAGTGCGCTTAGCAGCCAATCTGAAATCGGAAGCAATGTTTGAGATCTCATTCGAGTTGAGTTCATGAGGGACTTCATAACCATCCCCAAACGCAACTGCTGAGGGGCCCACAATTTGCCAACCTCCTTCTGAAGCAGGAACATGCTTTTCTGAAATCCAGGGAACCCCTCTGCTAGCCTTTCTACCCGCATGGGCAATTTGAAGGGCGGGGATAGAGCCTTGGCTTTTGATGAAATCGGTTATCTGTTTTAGTTTGGGAATGTGCGAGTCTAAATAGATCCCATTATCTTGAGGAGAAATTCTTCCCTCGGGGCTGACGGCAGTGGCTTCCATCATTACCATTCCCGCACCTCCAGAAGCGCGTGTACCCAGGTGAACTAAATGCCAATCGGTAGCGTGTCCGTTTTCAGAGGAGTATTGGCACATGGGTGAAACCCCGATCCGATTTTTTATGGTAATCGATTTAATCGTCAAGGGGTCAAAAAGCTGGGGCATAAGAACTCCTCTAAGAAGGCAAGTGTCCCATTTTTTTTGAGAAGGTCAATAGCTTGGCATTAGGGAAATGGATTGTTATTCTCTAGGGAATTAAAAATATCAGGGGAAACCATCATGGATCCATTTCTAAAAGCTGCAATTGAAGAGGCCGAATTAGGACTTAAAGAGGGCGGAATACCGATAGGCTCTGTTTTAGTGATAGATAATAAGATTGTGGGCCGAGGACACAACCGACGAGTGCAGAAAGGTAGTGCAATACTTCATGCAGAAATGGATTGCCTAGAAAATGCAGGCCGTTTGAAGGCTCGAGATTATCAGCGGGCCATCTTGTATTCGACCCTTTCTCCTTGTGACATGTGCACTGGCACGGCTCTTCTTTATAAGATTCCCAGAATCGTTATCGGAGAAAATAAAACCTTTCGAGGCCCCGAAGACTATACCCAATCTCGAGGAGTTAAATTGGAGGTTTTACAAGATGAACGGTGTATAGAACTCATGAAGAAATTTATTAAAGAGCGCCCCGAACTCTGGAATGAAGATATCGGGGTCTGACCTTTAGCTACTCTTTTTTTGTAACATAAGATAAACAACACCCGATACGATAAACCCAACAAACCACGCGTAGTGATAAAGGCTTGAGACCATCACCGGCACCGATTCTGTTGGAATTACTTTAATTGTGGTTAAGAAACCAGGAATATTTGGGAGTATTCCCAAAGTTAAAGCGATAATGGCATTCGGATTAAAGCCATTTCGATACCAGTATCTTCCCGTGTCTGAGTAAAGTTCGTCGACAAAAAGCACCTTGTTTCGAATGAGAAAGTAATCGACGATTAAGATTCCACCAATGGGTCCAAGTAGACTCGAATAGGCGATAAGCCAAGTGAAGATATAGCCATTGGGATCAGAAACCAACTTCCAAGGGAAAATACAGACTCCTAGGATCCCTGTGATATATCCCCCCTTTTTAAAATCTATTTTTGAGGGGGCAAGATTAGCAAAGTCGTTGGCTGGGCTTACGATATTAGCAGCAATGTTGGTAGCTAAAGTCGAAATCGCGACTGCTAACATCGCAAAGGAAATGAGTACAGGGGAATCAAATTTACCCGCAAGATCCACAGGATCCCAAATGGTTTTTCCGTAAACGATAGTTGTAGCACTTGTGACAACGACTCCAATGAAGGCGAAAGCGGTCATCGAAGGAGGCAGCCCGATAAGTTGTCCCATGGCCTGTGCGCGTTGGGATTTTGCATAGCGAGTAAAGTCGGGAATATTAAGAGACAAAGTTGCCCAAAATCCCACCATTCCTGTGAGAGCTGGAAAAAAGAAACGAAAGAAGTCCCCCGTCGTTGTAAATTTGGATGGTTGAGAAAGAATGGGTCCCAGTCCATGAGCTGCAGATAGAGCCCAAAAGAGCAGTGCAGCTGCAGCTGCTGGTAAGAAGAGCGCTTTAAAAAGAAGTAACTTTCGGATGCTGTCGATCCCTAAGTAAACGACAATCATGTTGATGACCCAAAAGAGAAAAAAGGTAAGGGCTGGACCGGTCTCGAGTCCCCACGATGTAGGAAAAACAGGAGGAAGAGTGGCAATTCCAGGGAGCCAAAGTTTGAGTGCTTGGTAGAGGGAGTAACCCCCAATCCAAGTCTGAATGCCAAACCACCCACAAGCCACAATTGCACGCAGTAATGCTGGGATGTTAGCTCCTAAGATACCGAAACTAGCCCGTGAAAAAACTGGAAAGTTGATACCGTACCTAGCCCCTGCATCTCCATTGAGCACCATCGGAATGACGACGATAGCATTTCCTAAGAAAACGGTAAAAATCGCCTGCCACCAATTCATTCCTCCTTCAATAAGAGAACTGGCAATCATGTAGGTGGGAATACAAAGACTCATGCTGATCCAAAGAGCCGCATAATTCCATGTATTCCAAACGCGTTTATGCAGAGGAACGATTTCGAGATCTTCGTTCGAGTATTTCACTTTTCCCCCTACGGATGGATTTTAGACTAAGGTGTTCCCTGTATAATTATCAGCCAGTTCATAGGGAAACGGAAGTTTAGAATCATAAAGACTCATGCAGTTAGGTACTGGGCAAACGGCGACACAGAGGTTACAGCCAGTGCAACTATCATAAATGACTTCTGCGACTTTTCTTGTTCCACCCGTTCGGTTTGAGTCGGGCAGGGATTTCAATTTGAGAGCGTCATAACCTGAATCATCGCAGGCCACCACACAGATATTACATCCTGTGCAGGTCTCTTCATTAACTTGAACTTTCTCAGAACTCGATTTTTTAAGCAATGTTTCAAAGCTTGTGACCCGTTTGTAAAGATCTCCCACGAGGTCAGAGGCTTTCGTAATTCCCATCTCAGCCATGTACTTCTCAAGACCCTTATTCATTCCGTCGATAATTTTAAATCCCCTAATCATGACTTCGGTGCAGACCTGAAGCTGTCCAGCACCCATGAGAAGATACTCGACTCCTTCAGACCATGATGAAATTCCCCCACATCCTGAGATGGGAAGGTCTGTCGCTTGTTTACATTCAGCGACGCATTTAAGCCCAATAGGTTTCATGCCATTGCCAGACACTCCGCCGATGGCAGTGTAACCATTTACCGACAAATGAGGTTCTTTTTTGTAAATATCAATTCCAATGATGCCATTTACAGTATTGATCACAGTAATAGCATCAGATCCCGCATTTTTTGCAGCAGTAGCCATCATTTTGATGTTGGTTACATTGGGAGTGAGCTTGGTCATAATAGGAACTTTACTCACCGATTTTGCAGTTTTTACGATTTTGGAGATAATGAGTGGATCTTGCGAGCATACAGCGCCCATATCTCTTTCGGGCATTCCGTGGGGGCAGCCTAAGTTGAGCTCAATCGCATTCACTTTGGTTTTATTCATTTCTTCCACGAGTTTCGCCCAGGCATCCATGTCGTGTCCAGGAGCCATAATGGATCCAATAATCATTTTCTTTGGGTATCGTTTTCTTAAGATCTTAAGCTCATCGAGCCAAACCGAGAGTCGTCTATCGGTAATGAGCTCAATATTTTGCATCGCGATTTCACGATTCCATTTTTTCATGGTGTGAATTCGAGGAGCTACGTTGATGATGGGCTCTTCAACAGGACCGACAGTTTTCATGATGGCTGCTGCCCAGCCCTTATCAAAAGCTGAGGCCATCAGTTCGCCAGTGGCTGTGGGCGGAGCCGAGGCCAAGCACCACGGATTCTCCATTTCAAAATCTAAGAAAGATAATCGTAAATCAGCCATCGCTCATCACCTCAAAATCTATTTCAAACTTTCATTTTAGATTTAGCTTCAAAGAAGCTTTCATCTAGCACTTTCAAAATTTCATCACAGTTCTCTTTGGTGATTGAAAGAGGAGGCGCAATTCGTAGCACATTACCAAAAAGACCGCCTTTACCAAAAAGAATCCCTTTGTTTTTTGCAATCTCCATGACTTCAGCACATTCTTGAGTGGCATGTTCTTTGGTGGTGGGGTCTTTGACGAGTTCGATACCCATCATCAGTCCTCGTCCTCGAACATCCCCGATCCAAGCATGTTTTCTCTGCAGGGTTTTTAAACCCTCCATGAGATAGTTCCCCATGGTTCGAGCGTTTTGAATAAGTTTTTCCTCTCGAATGATTTCCAAGGTCACTTTGGCCTGCGCGGTCTGGAAAGGATCTCCTCCAAAGGTATTAAAGAATAGTTTTCCAGTAAGAGGAGTAGAAAGTTCAGTCTTCATGAGAGCTGCACCAATCGCAGCCCCATTTCCTAAACCCTTAGCCATCGTGATGACATCGGCATCGATTCCTAATTCTTTTGTTAGAAAATATTCACCCCCACAACGCCCCACACCGGTTTGAACTTCGTCACTAATATATTTGCCGCCATAGTTGTGAACAATTTTGGCAGCTTCGTGGAAATATTCTTTGGGAGGTGCGATGAATCCACCGACACCCATCACAGGTTCTGCAATAAATGCAGCAATTTTACCGTGGGTGGAGGTCTGTATCGTGGTTTCAATGTTTTTTGCGCATTCTAAGGAACAGCTATCGGGTTTTTTCCCAAAAGGGCAACGATAGCAGTAGGGCTCCATGGCTGAAGTCACTGAGGCCATCGGTTGACCTTTAAATCTCCAAGTGTGATGACCACAACTTGACAGAGCTGCAGCTGTCCCACCGTGGTAACTATGTCGTAAATTGAGTACGACCGTTTCCCCCGTCGCATTTCTTGAGGCCATGAAGGCAAGTTCATTGGCTTCACTGCCAGAGTTAGTAAAAAAGGCTCGATCAATTCCATTGGGAGCCTCTTTAAGAAGATCTTCTGCAAGATTGGTCACATGCTCATTTAAAAAAAGAAGAGTTGTATGTTGAATCTCATCATTCTCAATCATACTAAGAAGCTTCTGCTTGATTTTGGGATGGTTGTGCCCCGCAGAAATACAGACAATCCCACCGATACAATCTAGAAAAGTTCGTCCTTCCTGATCATAAACATATTGCCCCTTGGCTTTGACCAATTGAACGGGTGTTTTGTAATAATGAACCGCACTCGCAATTAGGTGCTTTTTTCTTTTTTCTAAAATAGTCTCGTTGGATTGTGGCATAACAGCTCCTGTTAAAGGTCGGTCATCACAGTATAAGTTTCAGGACGGCGATCTCGATAAAACTGCCAGAGATCCCGAATTTCTCTTACTTCATCAAGGTCTATCTCAGTGACTAACAGCTCGTCTTTGTTTCGAGAGGCTTGATTTAGAATTTTTCCTTTTGGGTTTACGACGTAAGACTGTCCGTAAAACTCTCCGATGTTCCAAGGGGCTTCTGTTCCTACTCGGTTAATCGCGGCTACGAAATAACCATTAGCAACCGCGTGAGCAGGTTGCTCAATTTCCCAAAGGTATTCAGAGAGCCCTGCGACTGTGGCTGAAGGATTAAAGACAATTTCAGCGCCATTGAGTCCTAAGCATCTTGCCCCTTCCGGAAAGTGGCGGTCGTAACAGATGTAAACTCCGACATTGCCATAAGCAGTTTTAAAAACAGGGTATCCCAGGTTGCCTGGTTTGAAGAAAAACTTTTCCCAGAAGCCTTTGACCTGCGGGATATGGTTTTTTCGATATTTTCCAAGATACTTTCCATCTGCATCGATGACTGCAGCGGTATTGTAGTAGATGCCAGTGATATGCTCTTCGTAAATAGGAACCACAATCACCATGTTGTGTTTCTTTGCATATTCCTGCATGAGTTTAGTTGTGGGACCGTCGGGGATTTGTTCGGTCAGCCCATACCATTTGGAATCTTGTGAAGGGCAAAAGTAAGGTCCCGTGAACACCTCTTGCATGCAGAGCATGTTTACCCCTTTTTTACCTGCTTCATCAATGTAGGCAATATGCGCGTCTAGCATTGCTTTTCTATGTTCTTCGCAGCTTTTTTCAGCGGGAGCTTTTGTTCCCATTTGAATGAGTCCGACTTTTACTTTTCGTGCCATGAGCGTCTCCTTAAAAAGTTATAAACTATGTGCAGAATAGGGTTTCCGTGGAAGATATTTCCCAAACCCTTTTGTGATATACGCTTTCCCATTATCGATTGCCAAATTTCCACGGAGAAAAACCGTTTTTACTTTGCCCGTGACCTCCCATCCTTCGTAGGCCGAATAGTCACAGCGCATGTGCTGAGTCTCTCTGGAAAGCACATGCTTTTCCTTGGGATCAAAAATCACAATATCCGCGTCACTACCTACTGCAATAGTTCCCTTGCTTGGATAAAGCCCAAAAATTTTAGCAGGAGCTGTGCAATTGAGAGAAACGTATTGATTTAGAGAGATGCGGTTTTTTAGAACCCCCTCAGAAAACATAAGCTCCATCCGGTTTTCAATTCCTGGAGCTCCATTGGGGATCTTTGAAAAATCGTTAAGTCCCATCTTTTTTTGATCCGTACAAAAAGGACAATGGTCGGTAGCAACGGTATGGACCAAATTCTGTTCAATGCCATTCCAAAGAGCGTCTTGATCCTTCTTTTTTCGCAAAGGAGGACTCATCACCCATTTTGAGCCTTCGAAATTGGGTCGGTCGTAGAGCGAGTCATCAAGAAGTAAATATTGAACGCAGGTTTCAACCAGAACATTTTGATTTCTTTTAGTGGCTTCTCGTACTCGATTCAAAGCTGCTTCACAGGTCATATGCACGATGTAAACAGGATGATTGCCCGAATAGGCGAGATCTATAGCTCTCCCTGTGGCTTCAGATTCTGTGATTTCTGGGCGTGTGAGAGCGTGATATCTGGGGGTTAAATTTCCGGCTTCTCGACTTGTTTGCACCAAAGAATCGACCAGGTCTCCGTTTTCGGCATGAACAGTGACCAGACCACCCCACTTTTTGCATTCATTCATGAGGCCAATCATCTGTTTGTCATCAATCATGATGGCGCCTTTGTAGGCCATGAAAGTCTTAAATGAAGTGACCCCTTCATTTTGAATGAGGGTCTTAATTTCTTTAGCAGTTTCGGTGTTGAAATCAATTACTGCGACGTGAAAGGCATAGTCAGCAACCGCTTTTCCTTTGGCTTTGTCATGCCAAGCGTTTAAACCCTCTTTAAGGCTTTTTCCTTTGCTCTGAAAGGCAAAATCGATGATTGAAGTGGTTCCGCCGTGAAGAGCAGCTAGAGTTCCTGTTTCAAAATCATCACTGGAAAATGTTCCCATAAAAGGAAGGTCGAGATGAGTATGGGCATCGATCCCGCCAGGAAATAAGTAGCAACCTTGGGCATCAAACTCTTGATCCGCTTTTTCAGAGATGTTTTTGCCGATCGTTTTTACTTTTTCACCTTCGATTAAAATGTCTGCATTGAAAGTGTCGGTTGCAGTAACGATCGTTCCATTTTTGATGAGAGTTTTTTTTGTCATAGATTACCAAATGTTTGAATCTTTATTCCATCTTTGAATGGTGACTTTCGTATCGGTAAAAAACTGAACTCCGCTTTGACCGTGGGCTTTGATATCTCCGAAGAATGAATCTTTGGCCCCTCCAAAAGAGAAGAAAGACATGGGAGCTGGAACTCCAATATTAAGCCCTAGCATTGCTGGAGCCGCTTCATAGCTAAACTGCCTCGCGGCAGCTCCGGAGTTTGTAAACAACGAGGCCGTATTGGCAAAGGGAGAGTTGTTAATCCATTGTATTGCTTCGTCGAGTGATTTAACTCTGGCTAAGCAAACAACCGGTCCAAAGATTTCCTCTCGAGCGACTCGCATGTTGGGTTTCACTTCACCAATCACGGTCGGTTTTAAGAAATATCCTTTGCCTGAGTGATTTCTTCCGTCCAATAGAACTTCTGCCCTTTCATCGATTGCGGACTGAATGAGTCCTTTGATTCTTTCAACCGAAGCTCTCGAGATCACAGGACCCATTTGAGTTCTGGGATCAGCTCCATCGCCAACGATCATGTCTGAAGCTGCTCGAAGCATTTGTTTTTTAACTTCATCATAGGTGTTGCCCACACAGAGGATAACTGAGCCGGCTAAGCACCTTTGTCCAGCACACCCCACGATAGATTCGAGACATGTTTTTACAGAGGTTTCCAGATTAGCGTCGGGCAGAACCACCATGAAGTTTTTAGCTCCTCCAAGCGCTTGAACTCTTTTTCCATGAGACGTTGAAAGTTGGTAAACATGTTTAGCCACCGGGGTTGATCCAACAAAAGAAACTCCTTTAACATCTGGATGAGAGCAAAGAGAATTAACCACCTCTTTGCCACCTAGGACTAAATTCATCACACCCTTTGGGAAGCCTGCTTTTTCTATGAGTTCAAAAATTTTAATTTGAGAGAGAGGAACCCTTTCACTGGGTTTCAAAACGTAGGTGTTTCCTGTGGCTACTGCGAATGGCCAAAACCAAAAGGGAACCATCGCGGGAAAATTAAAAGGGGTGATTCCCGCAAAAACTCCCATGGGTTGTCTCACAGCCTGGCAATCGATTCCGGTGGCGATATCTTCGAAACTTTGTCCCATCAGAAGGGTAGGAATACCACAAGCAGTTTCCACCATTTGAATGCCACGTCGGACATCTCCTCGAGATTCAACCAATGTTTTTCCGTGTTCCTGTGTACAAAGCTTAACAAGAGATTCAAAGTTTTCTTCAAGTAATGTTTTCAGTCTAAAGAGGCATTGAGTTCTATCGATGGCAGGAGTTCGTCGCCACGTTTTGAAAGCGTCTTTAGCTGCCGCCACAGCTTTATCGACATCTTTCACTGTACCGAGCGGAGAAAGAGCAAGCACTTCTTCAGTTGCTGGATTGATCACCTCTATTGTTTCAGTCCCAGTCGACGCAATCCACTCACCATTGATGTAATTTTTCATTGATCTACCTCCGTTACCTTAAAACTTCAGAGGGAAACCTTAACATCAATTTATAGGGTTTTGCCAAGAATTATCAGTGTAATGCGCGGTGTTATGGGTCTTTTGATTAATCTCGTAAAGGCATTAGCGGAACGAACACCTGAGGAGGTAAGGAGTGGTTGATCGGATAAAAAGCCGGTTTGAAAAATTCGGTACGAGGGGAATGAGTTTTTGGAATGTCTGTGCATTGTCCGGAGAAGATGTAGCTTCCAGATTTCCTATCGAGCTTTAAATTAAATAGAGTGGCGAGTTCCATCATAATAGTGTCGATCGATTTAGGTTCAGTGACTGTTCCAATCTCTCCAAATCCCCAATCAATGACCCGATCGGCACATTCACCAGGGATGAGGTAGCTAAAAACACCCAGCTGATTTTTTAATTCTTTAAGAAGATCTCGAAAAGGAACGGACTGAGCCGCTACTGAAACAACTTTAGTGTGACTATCATCAACAACAACTTCCAAATAACCTCCTAACGGTTGAGATAGAGCAGTTCGATAAAACATGGAACGACCTCGAGCTCTAACTCTACCATTGAGTTGTCCTATAATATCTGAAACGGCTTCTTGAAGAGGATCTCGAATATCTCTATTCGTGGTTAGGAAGAAAACTAGTTCATTTCCTGAAGTTTTAATTTCATATCGAGAGTTCTCTAAACCTGAAAAGTTGCCTAGGCCATGATCAAATTGATTTCTCACCAACTGTTGAGCTCTCTCAATTAACATAGGGGTGTCTTCATAAACAGCCATTTGGACTGCAGACAGAAATTGAACCTGTTCAGGTGGAGGTTCTGCAAAACTGATGAGTCCTGTTAAAGAAACCAAAAATAAGGTTTTGGAAAATCTCATTTCACCCTCGTGGTTTCAAACTCAATTGTTTGTAAGAGCTCGGGTTGTAGATAGTGAACTTTCACACCGTTTTTATTTTCCTGCCTAATTTGTGCTAGAGGCTTTGAAGAGGAAGAAGAATTAGGTTCTTTAGTTTCATTTTGTTGAGAAATCACTAGAGACAAAACAACGAAAGCTAAAGCCAAAGATACGGACCCTCTAAATAACCAACCGCCATGAATAAGAAAGCTTCCAATGTTTTTTCTGTGTTTTGTTTCGTTAAGTTTCCAGCCTTTTAAAATTAGGGTTTCATCCTTTTGTAATCTTGAATAAACCCTCATCAGCGAGGACGTAATGTCGGGCTCCGGTGAAAAATACTCTTCCCAACTAGCCTTAAGCGTATTCAGCTTTTCGGAACAGCTCTGACAAGAAATAAGATGGAGTTTAATTGCAGTTCTTCGAAAAAAATTAATTTCGAGTGGAATCGTATAAAACTCGAGTAAAGTTTCCTGTTTGGGGCATTTAATTCGTGACATAATTTCCTCGCGTTGCAGTCAAGCCGTCCACCCCATTTTCAAAAAACGAAATAAGTGCTCGTTTCGCTCTTACATAAGCTTGGCGGGTAGCCTGTTCGGTGAGCCCAAGTCTTTCTGCTACTTCTCGGTGAGACAACCCTAAAGCATCTCTTAGCCAAATGATTTCAGAATCTTTTTCGTTGAGTGACTCCATAGCTAATTTCAGTTCTCGCATTTCAATCGCATTTTCAGCACGGCTGTTCTCATAGTTTTCAGAAACATTTTGAAGTTCTTCTAAAGGTACCGAATTTCGATCGGCTTTAGGGGCTCTGACTACTTTGTCGATGTGACAGTTTTTGACCATTTGAAGTAAGTAACGTTGAATAGAGATCTCTTCGACAGATTCTAACTTGTCTAAGTTAATGAGAAACCTAACAAAGGATTCTTGGAGAATGTCTTCGGACAAGGCTCTATCCCCGCGTGTTTTCCACAAAAGAAATCTCATCAAGCCCGGAGAGGTCTTTTCATAAAGTGGCAAAAAGGCGGATTGGTCTCCCTGTCTCAAACGCTGAATGTATTGACTTAAAGTTGTGGCCATCCCTTTTTGTAACCTCTTGGAAGCAAAGACGCTAGTTTAAAGGCTTTTGTGACGTGAAAGTTACAGAAATTTTTGAGGAATTTAAAAAGTTCAATCGGGTTTTACAAAGAGCTTTGAAGAAGAGGAGGTGTTTTTAATTAAAGATACCTGCACCCTTTGAATGGGCTTTTTAAGAGGTTCAAACGGCCATGAAGTTGATTTAAGGCACGGAATTTATTGGCCGTTTGACGATGAGGTGATTATCAAATGAAACTCCAAGAAAACTTATCAAATCTTATAACCTTGGTCCTCTATAAGTCTTTGCAATTTAAGAAAAAATAGTTCGGACCAGTCTCTTAAAAAGCCCAGTCAAAGGGTGTAGGCATGAATTAATGAATGCTAAGTATTTGATTATATATATTAAAGAGATGTTTTTAAAGTTCTTGAAAAGCGGGGGGGAAATAAGGTATAACGTCGGTCCTAATGAATGTTGCTGTGCGTGAAAATTTAAAAGGAATTCCGGTAGATCAGTTAG
>VGSE01000019.1 GCA_016875135.1 Deltaproteobacteria bacterium | reverse complement strand
CCTCTCCAGCATCTAAAGAACCATCATCAACTAGCGAAACGACTTTTGAGCCAATGTCTTTATCGATGCTTTGAGAATAAATTGATTTGCCTAAAGCAGCACAATAACCATTCAACATCGGCTCTAAAGACTTTAAGACCACTGAAACAACACTTCCTCCTAAAATATATTTCCCGCCGACCATTTTATTAAGCTTTCGACCGGTCTTTAATCGATTGGCTCTTCGCAGAAGGGATTCGAGCAACTCTTTCTTGTTAACATCTTTCGACTGAAAACCCTTAGATTCATCTATTCGAAAATAGCCCCCAGCCCCTTCATTAATTAAGGAATAGTTAATTTTCTTGATGTCTCGAAACAAAAAACGACAACTTTTTTCCGTCTTACGTGCAACAACCCGCTCTTCAAATATTTGAGTGTACTTTTCCTCTAGTCCGGTTGGACAAACAGTAATCAAAGGGAATAGGCTGTCAAAAAACGCTGACTCAAACTCCGTCTGTGCCCATTTCTTGGAATCGTCCCCCTTAACTATTTTTTTTTCGTTCCGCCACAAAGGAAAGCGAAACCAGGGATCCACCATCATGTTGTCCGCTATTTGAAATGCGTTTTCGACAACTAAATTCAGATTTTCTTCATCACAAAACACCGTAGAAGCCGTTCCAACTCTCTTTCTGTGCCAAATCCTAAGTTGGATCCACCAAAATGAATCCTCAAGATGGGCCATTCGCTCCCCATTTTTAAACCCCAGGGAGCGCACACGCATTTTCTGAGTCACGAGCTCAAAATCTTCAGATACAACCAGCTTTGGGTGTTGTTTTACAAAATCCAGAGCTGTGTCCAAATCGAGCTTCACCGATTCACATTCCCAATTTTTGTCGTAATGCTTCTGACCACTTTTGTGTCGGGGCATGCAGAAGCCTCAAGAATTTTTTTCTGTGCGCCACTTTTATAATATCGCCCTGTTCCAAATCATAGCTAAGATGGCCATCATAAACCAAAAAGGCCTTTCCTCGAGGCTCCTTCATTTCAATAACCACCTCTAAATTCAAAGGAATTAAAATGGGTCTCGAAGAAAGTGCGTGCGAGCAGATTGGAACCAACTCAAAAGCTGAAACCTCAGGGTGAACCATCGGGCCACCTGAAGATAACGCATAGGCAGTCGATCCTGTTGGGGTGGAGACTATATAACCGTCAGCCCTAACATGATTTAAAAAGTCACCCCCCACACTAACATCAAATCGCAACATTGTTGTCTCTCGACTTTTCGAGATTACAGCATCATTAAAAATACACCCTGCGGCCACTCTCTTTCCTTTTCTAAAAACCTCAACATCCATTACAGGCCTTTGGTCCTCTTTTAATTTGCCTCGAAGTGCCTGATCAATCACTTTGATCATATCACCTGAACTAAACTCCGTAATAAATCCTAAACTACCTAAGTTCACTCCCATTAAGGGAAATGCGTCTTTATTATTTAAAGCTCTGACCATAGTCAGAAATGTTCCGTCCCCACCAATAGCCACGCCCAGACAAGTTTCTTTCTCATTCTGTGTCGATAGTTTTCCGTCTTTGCCTTGTACTTCTATCAGCGAAAGCTTTTTGCTTTTTGCCCAAAAAGCTAATGCTTTTTTAGCGAGCTCTGCCTCTTTGTTTTGTGTTTTGACGCAGACTAATATCGATTGTTTCATTGAAGTGATCATACTCCTTGACGTTTCAACAAGCTAGTTTAGCCTCAAACAACGCAATATAAAAATTAATTTCAATTGGGGGAGTAATGAATTTCTGGATAACGTCCTTTATTTTTGTTTGTTTGGCAACCCAAGCTTTCAGCCAGGAATATCTTGTTCGCTTCAATGCTGATACCGAAGAATCTAGAAACAAATTTTCCCAAATGAATGGTGGTCGATTAGAACTGGTCAGCAAAGAAGGTATCCTTTATAAGTGGACAGGCGGTCACAGAGCTGTTCCAAAAGTAGACTCAACTGTAAGTTATCTATCCAAGAATAAAAAGATCCGAATTTTTCAAAGCCCCTCGCTGATAGAAAATCAACGAGCGCTTTTTAATTTGCTCAACAACTCTGACATGGACAGAAGGGGTCCCGCATATCCAGATAATCCAGAAATAAAATCCCCTTCAATCCAGGCCAGCGGATCGGACCCTCTGTTGAAAAACGCCTGGGGTATGTTCTCTATTGACGCCGCCAATGCCCACAACTCGACCCCGCAGGGAAAGGGAATAGTTGTTGCCGTCACCGATACAGGGGTTGATTACAACCATGCTGATCTCATAAATAACATGTGGAGAAACGCGAAAGAAAACCCAGATAACGGGATTGATGATGACCAAAATGGTTATGTCGATGATGTTGTGGGTTGGGATTTTCACTCAAATGACAACAAACCTTACGATCTGAGCATGGATCTCATGGACATTCTGCTCGGCTCAGGTAACCCGGGCCATGGAACTCACGTATCCGGAGTGATCGCCTCTAGTCTTAAAAATAATATAGGGTTAGCCGGCGTTGCTCCTCAGGCTAAAATTATGGCGCTTCGTTTTATTGGTGAAAAGGGTGAAGGAAGCACTGAAAGTGCCATTAAAGCCATTGACTATGCTGTAGCCAATGGAGCCAATATTATTAATGCCAGCTGGGGAGGTGAGTCGGGAGAAGAAGATGAACAACCCCTTAAAGAAGCTATCCATCGCGCAGAAGCAAAGGGTGTGCTTTTTGCGGTGGCCGCAGGAAACGGTCGATTGAATTCTGCAACCGGAACCTCTGCAGGTTTCGATATCGATTCTGACCCCAAACCGATTTCCCCTGCTGTTTACAATTTTAATAACATGATTGGGGTTGCGGCTTTAGATTCAAACAACGAATTAGCAGCCTTTTCTAACTGGGGAAAAAACTCTATTAAATTGGGCGCCCCCGGGGTTAAAATTTTATCAACTGTACCTGGAGATCGATACCAGGATACCTTGATCGATTTTGGAAGTATCACAGCAACTTGGGATGGAACCTCAATGGCAACTCCTTTTGTCGCTGGTGCCCTTGCAGCATTGTGGTCAAAAGATACCTCTCAAAATGCCCAGTCCGTTAAAGCCAAACTTTTGGGAATGGTTACCAGCACTACCTCAGTTTCCAGTAAGGTTGAAACTGGTGGTCGATTAGATTTACACAGCTTAAGATAGATAGTCCCATTATGAAGACTAAGTTTGTTGGCCTTTTATTAGTTACTATTATTATTTTTTCATCGTCTTCGCCGGCCCTTGCAAAACGCAAGGGCCGAAACAAAAAACATTATCCGCCATTAACCCATCCCGTTGTTTTGTGGTCCCGAACCCTATCCGACAGCCCCGATTTTGAGCAGAGAAAAGTAGCCGCTTTCAAACTCAGTCAATATAGCCAGTCGATCTTTCAAGAAGAAGTCGTTAAGACTCTCTTAAATTGCGTTAAAGACCCCAATGACCATATAAAGGTTTTCTGCGCCAAAGCTTTGGGAAGAGCGACCAACCGTAGCAAAGCGGAACTGATCCGAAAGACCTTAATAGAACAATATAAAAACGATGCTCACTTAAGAGGGACCCTAATACGATCCTTTATAACGAGAAAAGACAACAATCCTGCAGTTCAAGAAGTTCTCATTGATACGCTAAAGCAGTCTACGGAGCTAGATGAAGTACTCCCTGCTCTCGAATACTTTGAGCAGTTTGGAACACCCCAAACCATAGATCCCTTAATTTCTGTTTTTAATAAGTCTGATAATTCAAAGATTAAACGAAGTGCTGTAAAAGCTTTGTCTGAACGCGGGCAAGGGCAAGATAGTATTATCAACCTGCTATCTTCTTGTCTTGATAGCAGGGACACTACCCTTGTTTTAACCTGTTTGTCGGCACTTCAAGCGCAAGCAAAGAAAGACTCAAAGACTCTTTCAGCAGTTGAAAAGACCATTCAAAGCTCAGACCCCGACGTAATTCTTGCCACCCTTGAGCTCATTGAATCTCTCCCCGAATCTCCCAATGAAAAGATTTCAACCCGGCTCGTGGAACTCATCGAAGAAAATTCTGAGTCGGACGTAGTCGAAAAATCTGCTCTTGCGCTAGGTGTGTGCGGAGACTTTGCTGAAACAACTGTCAAAGCTTTGCAAAATCTTTTAGAAAAAAAGGAACTGGACGAAGGAGTTCGTATCAGTGCTGCCTTGTCGCTAGGAAAACAGGCCGGCAAATTTCCTCTTGGCCCAACAACATCCCTCACTGACTGTAAATCTTCAAACACGAACTCACGATCACTAACCACAGCCTGTCAGCTAGCTCTACAGGAATTACAAATTAGAAGCAAAAAATACCAAACTTCGAATCCAGAGAACAAATCCAATACGGAGAAGGACAACAAGTCTGAGTCTTAAAAACGGGGTCGCCCTAACTTAACTACAATATCAGTGCTCAAGCTGTCTCTCTCTACCGCTTTACTTGGTATTATCTTCCTGTATATGGGCCGCATCCTCTCTTTTACCCTATTATTTATCGATGCAAAAAGCCTCGGTTCCATTGTGGGAGAATGTAGAATTTCCATCCTTGGATAATTGGGCAAATTGAATACGGTTAACCCCGCCCGATCAACCAGTTTTCGCAGTGCTTTTGGTGTAAAACAATTAATGTGTTCTAATGGCGCAATCGCATTAAGCGTGTTCGGAGAGCTCTTATCTGCGGTCCAATCCATTACAGCGAGAAGCCTCTCTATTCCGTTCCCATTGGGAACAGCAATTCGCATGATTCCATTAGGAGCTAGCGCTCCTTTCAAATGAATTAATATTTCATACGGATTGGCTACATGTTCTAAGACCTGATCGATATTTATCAAATCAAATTTGTGCTGGGATATCTGGCTGTATTCCAAAACCTGAATGCCTAAACCAACGGCATGTTTTTTTCTAGCTTCACAGAGTTCCGAACCAAAAACCTTACAGCCCAAACCCTTACACAACATTAACCAACTTCCCCACCCCATCCCAAAATCAAAAACCTGAATATCACTTGGGAGCTTGCCCACGCTAGTTAAAAGCCGAAAAACACCTTGTAAATAATCGACGTAATACCCTACCGGCTTCTTAGTCTCGAAAAGGTTATAAGTTTTAATTGGGTCTAGCCACTTTTCATAAATCTCTGCTGTAAAAATCTCGTTGGGTATATTTAGCTGAAACACTCCTAAACAATCATTGCATTGAGCTGCTACAAAACACGCCTTCATCAACTTATTAAAATCGAAGCTTCCTTGATTCGAATAAAATTCGTAAATATATTTCGACAATTCAACTGATGAGTAGGGAATTGAACATTTCTGTTCATAACTACTACTCCCACAAATAGGGCAAGAGGTCCTTTTAATAAAATATTTCATATCTGAGCAGGAATCTATTTTAATACCTTGTTTGGTTGGCGACAGCTCAGTCATTCAATTCTCCTCTCGTGTCAGGCCTCGTAAAGCCATGACTAAAAATACGGCTTAAGAACCTCCGGAACCTCAAAGGTTCCGTCCGAATTCTGATAGTTTTCGATAATAGCCAAAAGGGTTCTGCCAACCGCCAAACCCGACCCATTAAGAGTATGAACAAAACTTACCTTTCCCGACTTAGACTCTCTAAACCTAATATTTGCTCTGCGAGCTTGAAAATCTGTGCAATTACTACAGCTCGAAATTTCCATATAAGATTTCAGAAAGGGCGACCACACTTCGATGTCGTAAGTTTTAGTGGAAGAAAACCCCATGTCCCCACCACACAACAACAGGGTTCGATAGGGCAGTTTGAGCATCTTTAAAATAGCTTCGGCGTTTTCAACCATCGAATCTAGTTCCATCATCGATCTTTCCGGGTGACTAAACTTAACCAATTCAACTTTGTTAAATTGGTGTTGCCTCTTTAAACCTTTGGTGTCCTTCCCATAACTGCCGGCCTCCGACCGGAAACAGGGACTGTAAGCTACATAATGCTTAGGAAGATCTTTTTCTTCCAGAATCTCCTCTCGGTGGTAATTGGTTACCGGCACTTCAGCGGTCGGGGTCAAAAAATAATCTACTTTATCTATTCTAAAAACGTCCTCTTCAAATTTCGGTAACTGCCCTGTTCCAGTTAAACTAGCTCGGTTAACAATAAAGGGCGGAATAATGGGTTCATACCGGGATTTGATATGGGTGTGATACATAAATTGAATTAAAGCCATCTCAAGTCTCGCTGCTATGCCCTTTAAAAAAACAAATCGCGATCCCGTAACCTCACCGGCCTTTTTAAAATCTAGAATCCCAAGTTTCTCCCCGATTTCATCATGAGACTTAACAGAAAAATCAAATGCTCTAATATCGCCCCATCGCCGAACTTCTAAATTTTGATCGCTACCAGCTCCCTCAGGCACACTCTCGTCAACCAAGTTAGGAAATTCGAATAACAGTTGGTTTAATTTTTCTTGGATTAATCCAACCGTCTCATCCAACTCTTTAATTGTTTTTGAAACAATTTTCATTTCCTCAAGAATGAGTGAGTCATCCTGCTTATTTTTTTTTAGCTTAGATATTTCCTGAGAAGCCTCGTTTCTTTTGGCTTTTAAAGACTCAACCTCCTGAAGTCCCGCGCGCCGTTTTTTATCAAGCTCGATAACTTGATCTAAAACCCCGAGCAACGCTTTGTTGTTTCGCTTGTAAAGCGATTGTCGAATCCGATCACCCTGCCCAACTAAAACTTTTAGATCTATCACAAAAACCTCTTTTGATTATTCTTCAATAGCCATTGTCTTTATCAGTCTTTTTATGTTTTCAACGTCTGCCCCTGCTGGGTTTCGCTGGATATAAATCTCAAATTCTTTAACCCCTTCTCGATTTCTTTGCAAGGCAAGGTAAACATACCCGAGCTCTCTGTGCAATTCGGGATCATTGGGATCAACATCCAACGCAAGCCTAATGGCACCTTCCGCATTTTCAGCACGTTTTAGTTCTCGGTAACATCTAGAGAGCAGTAGTAAGGCCTGAGTTCGATCCAATCGAAACTCTGGCGCTTTTGTCTCTCCCGGAAGATTGGTAAGTTTTGTTAAAACAGCAACTGCCTTTTCAAATTCCTGATACTTAACATAAATTTCGGCAAGCTCGCTGGTGAACTTTGTATTCTGTGGATTGTTTTTCACTTCAATCAACATTTCAGAAATAGCCTCGTCTTTGCGCCCTTGAAACTGGTAAATCTGAGAGAGCAAACGATGACTCCCGGGGTAGTTAGGGGTCGTTTCTATAAGTTCTTTAACTAAAAGCTCTGCATCATCGTATTTTTTATTTATCGTTTGTAGTTGTGCCGCCTCAAAAAAGCCAACACCGTTTCGTCTGTCTGTGCTTGCTGCATATGAATATTCATTAACGGCTTGATATGTTTGACCGACCGCCGAAAGCGCTCTGGCTAATGAAACCCGCGCCTTTGAAAAGCGGTTGTTGTAATCTAGTGCCTTCTTGTAAAAAGTGATGGCCCTTTGAAACTCTTGATTTTCTGCGTAGGCTTCTCCCAAAACCCAAAAAAGCTGTGGGTTTTGTGGTTCTCTTTCTAATAGCGCCCGAACATACCTAACAACGTAATTTTTTTCACGCAATTTAGTTTTTGCGCGAGCCCAGCCTGCTAAGGCTTCATAATTTTCCGCATCGGTAGACACTGCCTGGTAATAATATCTAGCCGCCTCCGCCAAATTTTCCCCCGTGTATACCTCGGTTAATTTTCCGGAGTAGAAAAAGATTTCAGAATTCACAGGACTCGATACCCTAGCCTGTTTCAAAAAGGCAGCAGCACAAACATAGTTTTCTCTTTTGAAAAAATGTTTCGCCAAGGCTATGTAAACCTTGTGTTCCTCTGCCGATTCAGATGACAAGTCCCCAGCCTCTTGACAACCTTTTGTAATAAAACCCGTTAACTCCTTGACGCCTAGTACGCCACCCGCCTTTATTAAAAGCTGATATGCGGAATCGAAGTTGTATTGTTCTGTTTCCAGTGCAGCCAATTTACAATAACTGTCTATGTAATTCGGGTCTTTTTTTATTGCTCTAAGATAAAGAATTTCAACCCGCTTTAGTTTTTCATAGGAAATCGATAATCTTTCCAAAAGATCGGCCACCCTCACTAAGGGCGCTGGATTTTCCGGAGTTCTTAAACGAACCACTTGAAGATATTCCAATGCTGTAATGTTGTTTCCATCCGCAATAAATTCTTCTGCTCGAGCATTGTAAAAATCCGCACCATACTCCTGGTCATTCGCTAGTTTTTTTAGCTCCGCGATATCTTTATCATCCGCGCCTATCCGCTCATTTATCCCTGGAAGCATTCCGTTTGAAAAATAGTATGCCAACTTATTGTGCTTTGACGCTTCATATACATTGTTTTGAAGTTCAAGGAGCTTCGCCAAGCTGAAATGGGCATCTGCCAATACCGACTTCGAAGCAAGGGGTGCAAGCTTCGTAACTAGATCTAGGTGTGCAATTGCAGATCTAGTTTTGCGAGCTTTTTGGTAGGCTTCTCCCAATAAGTAATGGGTGTTGGCATGCATCGGGTTGATTAATAGGGCCGCGCTTGTATAGGCAATTGCCTTTTCAAATTGGCCAATATCAAGAGCAACTCGTGCTGCCACATAAAAAACCCTCAACTTTTTTGTGTTTTGATTCGCTATTTCTAGTATTTTTTCAAGAGCAGAATTTCTGTCTCCCATTTCGTTCAATATCTCAGCCTCAATTGCTACCGATTCAACATCTGTTGGATCGGATTCTCTAGCATACCGGATCCTTTCAAGGGCCAGATCAAGGTTTTTTTGTGCAAAAGCAACAATGGCCTCCGCGCGATAAAAAGCATTCTTTTGCGGCTCGACAGCTCTGCCCTTTAGAATCAAATCTTCAAGCTCTTTTAAATCCTCTTTTCGAAACGGGTTTTGCTCATAGATATGCGCTTTGGTGAGAACAACTTGTGCCAGGAGAGAGGGATCCTGTCTATTAAGATCAAGAGCCTCTTGGTATAATGCCAGAGCACCTAAATAGTGAAGAGCTGTATCGCGGTCATAAAAATGATTCGCCTCCTCGAGCAATGCCTCAATAAGCTCTTCCTTTTTGACGGCTCTTTGGTCGCTTTCAGATAAGAGAAAATTTGATGACGTAGCCTCTTTACTGTTTCCGATTTGAGCTACGTTCTGCTGCTGATCATCGCCACCTTGCCCTAGTAAGTAGAGAAGGAGTAACGCCACCGCCAGGCCCAAATACAACACTTTTCTTTTATGGGCCACATTAGGAACCCGTTTGAACGAATCTTCAAAATTAGTTTCGCTAAAATTCGATAGCTCCCCTGAAGATAATGGCTTTCCAATGAGAACAGGCTGCGTATTTTCGTTTAACTCCACTGCCAGTGAATCTGCAGGCGCATCAAAGACTTGTTCTGCGGTTCTTAGAAACGCTTGGCTTCTTTCCGCGGGCTCATCATCCTCGTTTGAAAATAGTTCGTTTATCTCTTCTTCTGCCAATTCCTTATTTCCAAGAGCCTGATCCATTGGACCCAGTTGCTGCGTGGCTTGAATTGACTCTTCGCGATCCCGCTGAACAGCAGGTTGCTCGTCAGAAGGGATAGCATCCTTTGGGGACTCGCTCGGGTTGTTTAAGGAAGAACGTTCTACCCCTTTATATTGGCTTGAATAAAGTCTTTTTAAAAATGCATCATAAAACTCTGGGTGCGAAGATACCTTATGCCATTCCAAAAATGGCTCAACTGCTATTTCCTCATGCCCAATATATTTTCCTTGGGCTATTCTATTAAGTATCTCCTCTTTCGTATAGCTTCCCAAAACTGCATGACGCTGATTACGAATTTTATATTTTTTCTTTTGAGAATTGCCCACTAAAATATTTTACTTGCTTGAATTAAAGTTTGCACCGAGTTGTTGGCTTCTTCCGTAGTTTTGTCGCGAAGCGCATTTTCTAGCTTGTGTTTTTGATGGTCATAAGACGCATAAAGTTAGTGGATAGGCCTGCAATATGCTCTAAATTTCCCAAAAGATCTAAATGGACAGAGGTGGTGTCAAGGCTCTCTTTAACGCCTCGGTGAAGCCTCTGAACATGTTGTTCACTGAGATCAATCAAAAGATCTTGAATTTGTTCTTTTAGCACAGCAAGCCTAGCAGCTAGTGCCGGATCCCGGGATGTAAAATACGCCGTTGAAACACGTAAACACTCCACCACTTTTTCATGAAATGCCGTTATTTCACTCCATCCCTCTTTGGAAAACACATATCCTTTTTTATGCTTTTTCTTAACAAGCTCTAAAATGTTTTTATCAACAATATCCCCTATGTTTTCCAAGTCGTTCGTTCTTAGTAGCAATTCAAATTCCTTTTGAACCTGCTCAGGAGTCATCTCTTTCTGAGAAAGTTTGGTTAAATACAGCTTGATTCCTCTATTGAGAAAGTCAGCCAATTGATCCATGGCCTTGATGGCTTCAAGCTCTCCAATTTTTCCGGGCTCAAACAAAGAAACACATCGAGTCAGCATTTTTTCAACAATGTCTGACATTCTCAAAATTTCCCTTTGCGCCTGTGCTAAAGCCAGTTCCGGTGATTCCAAGGTTCGCGGATCTAGGTATTGAAAAGAAAACTCTCCTTTGTCATCTTTATCAGACACAACTTTTTTAACAAAAGAAACTCCCCGAGAAATAAATGGGAAAAATAGAATGGCTAAAAACACGTTAAACAAAGTATGCGTAGTCGCTATTTGACGGCTTACATCACCCCCAACAAGAATAGCTAAATTTCCCAGGGGTTGCATGAGAGGAATACAAAGAATGACGCCGACCAACTTACAAAAGAGATGCCCTGTAGCTGCTTGCTTTCCGAGATTTCCATTTTTAAAGCTCGCAAAAAATGCCGTAGTCGTCGTACCCAAATTAGCCCCTAACACCCATGGAATTGCCTGAAAGACATCGGCATTGCGTGCTAACATTAAAGACATCATGAAAGCTATCGTGGCCGCGCTACTATGAATAACCGCGGTAAAAACTGTTGCTAAAAATAGGGAAACAATAGGCCTATCTTTAAAGTAGTCGATAACATAATTAAATAGTGCGTTATTTTCCATCTCCCGACCGGAGGCGATGATCAAGGACATCGAAAAAAACAGCATCCCCAAATAAAGAAGCGCCCTTCCCATCCTAACTAGTTTGTCGGAACGGGACATTGCTTCTAAGGCAACGCCGGCCGCTATAATCAAAAGACCGTATTGGGAAATATTAAAAGCAAACAGATGAACAATCAGGGTTGTTCCTATCGAGGCCCCTAACGTGACCGCAAAAACCTGTTCTAGTGTTAGCAACCTAGCATTGGCCAACCCGACCAACATAACGGTCACAGCTCCACTGCTGCTTAAAAGAATAGAAAGAAATAGGCCTAATAGAATGGCACTTATCCGATTAGCCGCAAATAGATTAATCCAGGAACGAAACTTAGATCCTGCTAAATATTGAACGCTTCTTGATAGCTCCTCGATTGAATAAATCATCAAAGCGGTGCCACCAACCAATGTTACCAATGCTGTATTCACTTGATGCTCCAAAATTCTAGTTTAGCTTAACTTAATATAGCATCAACAAAAGCTTTTGGCTCAAAAGGGGTAAGATCCTCAATCGACTCACCCACGCCAATATATCGGATAGGAAGCTTCAGTTCCGACGCTATAGAAAATACGGCCCCGCCTTTAGCAGTTCCATCGAGCTTAGTGATGATTACACCTGTTAAATCAAGAGACTTTTGAAACTCTTTGGCTTGAATCACGGAGTTCTGCCCCAAGGTCCCGTCAATCACAAGCCAAGTTTCATGGGGGGCTTCTGGTATCACCTTCTTTATAACTCTGTGAATTTTCTTTAGCTCCTCCATCAAATTAGCCTTGGTATGTAATCGGCCTGCGGTATCAAGAAGCACGACATCCACCTCTCTTGCTTTTCCAGCCGTAACAGAATCAAAGGCAACCGCCCCGGGATCTGCCCCTTCTCGGCCCGTTACAAACTGCGCTCCCGTTCGATCCGCCCAAACCTTAAGTTGAGATATTGCACCCGCGCGAAAAGTATCTACGGCTCCCAAAAGAACGACCTTTCCCTCATTCATCAATTGCTGAGTTAGCTTTCCAATAGTAGTAGTTTTGCCAGCCCCGTTAATCCCAACCACACTTATCACTACTGGCTTAGTTTGTTCTTTAATTTCCAACCGCCCGTGGTTTAACGAATCAAACAAAGATTTAGAAACCTCTCGAATGACTCCCCTTAACTCCCCTTCTGTTTTCTCGTTTAACCGAGCCTTAGCTGCCGTAAGCAATTGTTGAGAGGTAGAATAGCCAATATCGGCTTCCAGCAATACCTCCTCTATCAAGTTCCACTCTTGTGGAGAAAGCTGATTCGATACATTTTTTTGTAAAATTTGTGTCAATCTATCAAAAAGAAACCCTCTGGTTTTCTGAAGTTTATCTCCCAATGAAGGAAAGAGGTGGGAAACATCCTCAAGTCTCTTTTTGGCCCCTTCGCTGGGGGACTCGAGAACTTTTTGAACAACTTTTTTGGTTTTCTTTTTCCACAAAAACCACACTGCACCAAAAATAAAAACGCCGGACAACAAACCCAAGCCCACTTCAATCGCAATAGCTTCCATGTCCCAGCTTTTACCTTACCCTGCCTGTAATTTGAATAGCTTTTAATTAAATTCTTTTGAAATGCTGCTGTCTATGGGTTCAGATTCAGAAACTGAGGGCTCCACCAAAGGTTGAGGCTGCTGTTGCTCCAAATAGCGATAAATGGTTCGGGGATGAATTCCTAAAAGACGAGCCGCTACTTTTTTATCCCCCTCAACCGATTTAAGGGTCTCTTCGAAAAGCATTGTTTCTGCTTTTTTTAAGGTTGTGCCAAGGGGTATTTTAAGAACTCTCTCTGTTTTTGTTCCGCCAACTTCTTGAGGCAAATCCTCAACCCCAATTTTTCCGTTCACATTAAGAACAACGAGTCGCTCCATGAGATTTTGAAGCTCTCTGATATTACCAGGCCACTGATAACAAGTAAGAAGATCTAGTGCCCTAGGGTGAATTAATGGGACTTGCCTGCCGTTTTTTTTGGCTGACGCAGCAATAAATTGTGCCACCAATAGAGGGATATCCTCTGCTCTTTCTCTTAAAGATGGAACTCTAATATGGAGGACATTGAGGCGGTAAAAAAGATCTTCGCGAAACTGGCCGGTCTGGACGGCAGACCTTAAATTTACGTTGGTCGCACTAATGACCCTAGTCTCTATACGCAAAGTTTCGTTGCTCCCAAGGCGCTCGAACTCCCCCTCTTGTAAAAAGCGAAGTAATTTACTTTGGAGCGAAGGGGGAGCAATGCCAATCTCATCCAAGAAGAGGGTTCCTTGGTGAGCCAACTCCACTTTCCCCTGCTTTCTCTTTGTCGCCCCCGTAAAAGCACCTGGTTCATACCCAAATAGTTCTGCCTCAAGCAGGTTATCAGGAATCGCCGTGCAATTTATTTTTACTAAAATTCCATTCTTCCTCGAATTACAATCGCGTTGATCATGAATAAACTGCGATAGCAGCCCCTTCCCTGTGCCACTCTCTCCCTCAATGAGGACATTCGCGCGACTCTTTGCGGCCTGTCGGGCTACCTCCATCATCTTCTTTATCGGCTCGCTATCCCCTAGGATACTACTTCGATGGCCCGGGGACTCTTGATAAACGGCCTCTCTTAAGCGTGCATTTTCCAAGACCAGCTGACGACGATCTAGGGCTCGATGTACGGCCTTCAAAACCTGAATTCGTTGAAGCGGTTTAGTAATAAAATCATAGGCTCCCTTCTTCATGGCCTCGACCGCAATTTCCACTGTACCAAAGGCCGTCATCATAATAATTTCAATTGAAGGATCTAAAACTTTGGCCGCATCCAAGAGGTCCATTCCACTCCATGACTGCAGTCTCAAATCGGTCAAAAGGATATCGGCGCAACCACTTCGCACAGACTCAAGTGCGTCTTGTGGATTAAGAAATGCTTTTACCTCGGCCCCATCACTCTTAAGAATTCTTTCTAACGACTCCAAATTGGCTGGTTCGTCATCAACCACGATAGCTCGGTATTTGACTTGCATAGTTTAGGTCCTTTAAACAGGAAACTGAAAAGTAAAAGTTGTCCCAGCCCCAACTTGGCTTGCCACAAGAATTTTTCCTTTAGCTGCCTCAACAATTTCCTTGGTGAGGGAAAGTCCCAATCCAGTGCCTGATGATTTGGTCGTAAAAAACGGCAAAAAGCTTT
This sequence comes from Deltaproteobacteria bacterium, assembly GCA_016875135.1. Taxonomy (GTDB): domain Bacteria; phylum Bdellovibrionota; class FAC87; order UBA2466; family UBA2466; genus UBA2466. The sequence continues at coordinate 8,019 of VGSE01000019.1, read as the reverse complement.
TAGTTTTAGTTTCCTCTGTCATTCCAACCCCTGAATCAGAAAAAACAATCTTGGCCACACCTTGTTCCAGCAAGGTTTTGACTTTAATTTTTCCACCTTGAGGCATGGCTTCTTTAGCATTCTTTAGCACATTGATGAAAGCCTGCTTTATCTTAGATCGGTCCGTTTTTATTAACACCTCTCTCTCAAAAAGCTCGGCCTCAATTTCGATGCCCGTTCCTTCCCCTCGTTCAAAGTGAATAATCTCTTCTAGAAGGCTATTGACCTCAGTAGATTGGTTGTCTTGCGACTTAACCCTTGCCCGAACTAAATAACTCTCTGTAATTTGTCCTAACCGCTCAATTTCCCGCGAAACACTATTGAGAGTTTTCCTGATTTCTGGATTTGGATCCCTGATTTCTGTCGCAAGCCAATCAATGTTTAAATTAATAGAATTCAGAGGGTTTCTTATTTCGTGGACCACCTCAGCGGAAAGCTGCCCTATAGCAGCGAGCTTTTCAGACTGTAACAACTCCTGCTGTTGCGTTTTAATCTTTTGATCTCTTTCTTTAAGGGCACTAAGCATTCGATTAAACTCTCTAGCTAATTGTCCAATTTCGTCATTATCAGAAGTTCGAACCTTAATGTTTTGATCAAAATCTCCACCTGTCAGCTTTTTAAGGCTTTGAATTAACTGTGGTAAAGGGTTTAAAACCTGATAAGCAAGCCCCATACAAAACAAGCCAAGAAAAACCAACAAAAGAGACAGGCCCACGCTGGTAAATAAGTTTTGTTGCCCTTCTGTTCTGGCCGCTTCGGTAATCTTATCTGTCTCTTCCTCGATTTTTTTTGTCAGACTTTGCAAGCCCCCTTTAAACTCGGCAAAGTTTTTCTCAAGGGTTGGCTTATCCGACGAGGAGTTTAACGCTTCAAATTTTTCACGAATCTGCCCCAGCATGTTTTTCAATTGCGGGATAGGCTCATTAGATTCTATAGGGCTGCCCATCAACAGCTGTTCTGCAATAACAAATTTTTTTTGAATCGCATATGGGTATAGCTCTCGCGCCATTCGAGAAAAGGTACTTCTATCAGCAGATAATTCACTGTCGGAATAATAACGCGAGCTTTCGTCGGCGAGCCCCTGAGATCCCACTTGTATCTGCACAACCAGCCTTGACAACGGCAGTAAAACCTCGCTCACCATGGAGAGCCGCGCATTGATATGTCGGGCTTTGAGGAAGGTGTAGGAACTTACGGCCCCAAACAAAACCAACACAGCAAAAAAACAGCCAATAACTTTTGTTCGAATGCTCATAGAGAAGATTTAGATTGGTAAAGCTTTCCGAACAAAACCGCTGGTAGCAGCGCGGAACTTAAACAGGCTGCTTCTAATTAAATTAGAATGTTGTTCGGAGTGTTGCTCCGTAATCAGGATCGTTGCCTTCTTCCATGATTTTTTTACCATGAAAAGAAAAATCATAACTGCCCATAATAAAGCCGACCCGCGTCTCTAACGTATTTTGCTTGGTCGGTCTATCGTAAGAATATCCCGTTGAAAAATAATAATTACTGCCACCAAAATTTAGATAGCTGGAAGCCACATAATTATTGCTCGTCTGGTCCAAGTCTTTAAGTTTATAATTGATTTCAAAGCTTGCGGAACCCTCAAATACCCAACCAGTTGCTAGTGTCGCGGTCTTTGTCTCGGTTCCCGACAAACTATTTAGGGTTGAGCTGAAACCTCCGCCCAAATGAAATCCTTTTCCTTTTGAGCCGTTATAGTTGAGGGCTGCTGTTACCACACCGTCATTAGATTGGCCGGTATCGATGCTTCTTTCAACCGTTCCCCCAACGGTAACCTTTCCCTGCGCTAAACTAACACCCAATCCAGCGCCAACCGAATCAGCTCGACTTGCCGGGTCCCCCGTCAACGCCGAACCCGTCCTAGTAGCAAAAGCCCCTAATCCGACTCGACCCGAGCCCCAAACCACAGAAGGAGTCGCGGTTTGCGTATCAAGTTGATCATTTCTTTGATAGAGGCCCTCAATGGCAGTTCCCGACGTCTTAGCCATTTGCCCACCATTTATAAAAGAATTTGCATCCGGGAAAAGAAATCCATATCCACCCCTCATTAAATTCGAGGATCCCTTAGCCATCGCCAAAGAACTTACCAACCCCATCGCGCCAGTAATTAAAAGCAGGTATTTCATATTTCCCCCAGATTAGAACTGATTTAAAGGTGATTTTTAAAACGCAAAATTAGAAAGACTCTTATATCTTATTATGGAATTGCCCGTCTGTCGATAGGGAGATTTTTAATCTCTGTTGCGCTGCTCCACCTGTCTTGCTATGGTCTACCAAAAATATTTAAGGACTTAACCATGGGTGGAACCAACCCCTACATAAAAACTCCCGATATTAAAAAGCCCAAGCGGCCCTTCCGCATCACTTTTTTGAACATAAAAAAAACGGTTGAAGTACGCCTCGACCACCCTGTATTTGGGACTGGTTTACCCGGCAGCATTTTAGATGTGGCCATGGGAGCCGGCATTGATATCGACCATGCCTGTGGTGGGGTCTGCGCTTGCTCTACCTGCCACGTTTACATCAAGTCGGGTGGTAACAGTTGTTCTATTCCCACCGAAAATGAGAGCGACATGTTAGACCTTGCCCCAGATGTCCGTCCAAATTCTCGACTTGCGTGTCAATGTGTCCCCAATGGCGAAGAAGATATTACCGTTGAAATACCGTCTTGGAACAGAAATCTTGTAAGAGAGGGTCAGTGACGCAGCCTTATTAAGGCTGGACATAGGTTTCGGAAAGCTCACGAGGCTCTTTCATCTCATCTTCTGGCCGAACTTTTAATACCTCCTCTGAAAAAACCGAGAAACATTTTTTTGCAGAGAATTTTTCTTTATAAAACCGTTTATTCTCCTTAGCCGCCCTTTCTCGCTCCTCGGCAGTTAACTTTTTTATCTTTTTAATGGCTGATACTACGCTCTCAACATCACCGTGTTCAGCATGATAAGTTTGGCTACACTCCTTAAGAAGATCACAAACGTGACTTTTCTCCGGCCCCAAATAGAGAATCGGTCGTCCCGTAGCTAGGGCCCCGTAAACTTTCGAAGTGTGAACCAATCCGTTAACGGCATCCCCCATCACCACGACATGGGCATTTACACTCACCAAAGCTTCTGCCAAGTACCCCCTGGGAACTAGCGGCAACTGAACAATATTCTCTAATCCTTCTTTTTCTTTAAACGCTTTTACTTCTAACGAGCGCAGCCCACCGCCAGCAAAAATAAAAACAAGAGAAGGATCATCCTTCATTCTCTTGGCGGCATCCAAAAGCGTATATAACGGATGCACCACACTGTGGTTTCCAGAATATAAAATAAGGGTCTTCTCTCCAAATTGATTCGTCTTTCTAAAAAAAGAGTCTGCAAAACTCGGCAATTCGGGTGTCGGTTCAAACAAGGACCAGGGATGAATAACCGAAATTCTCTCTTCTTTTGCGCCATGCTGAAGAGCTACTTTTTTCATCCACCGATCCAAAACAACCACATGTGAACTAAATTTCAGAGTAAAATTAAAGGCCGCATTTAAAATCCTGCCTATCAAAGATTTTTTCTTAATATACCCCACCGCAAAAGCGGCCTCAGGATTAATGTCCATCAACCACTGAACTGCCCTACCGCCCTTAAAAAAACTAAACAAGATTCCAAAGAGCCCAACTAAAGGCGGGGAAGTAAAACTAATCACCATGTCTTGTCGAGGAAAAAAGAGTAGCCTTAATCCCAACATGATATCGAAAGTCAAAGCATCAAAAATCCTGAGAGCAAATCGCTGTTTTCCAAAACCGGTTGAAGAGACTCGATAAATCTTTATCCCTCGATAAGTCTCTTGCGACGAAAATATTTTGTCACGATTTTCATACCCCCTACGTCCAGCTAAAACGCTGACGTCATTTCCTTGTTCCACCAGATACTCTGCCAAATCCGTAAGTTGTTGAGCTGTCGCAACGGTGTCAGGATAAAATGTCTGGTTTAATAGGAGAATCTTCATGGGCGCCACACTTCCTATTCCGTTTAGGGCCGATACATTTTTAGGGATACTTTTTAGTATGCCATTATTTTTTCTATTTATAAAGTTGAGCGCCTCTTTAATTTAGAATATAGATAGGGCTCTACTGCTTTGTGTCGGGAGGTGCCGTGTTCAGATTATTAACTGTTTTACTCGCTTTTGGGTTCTCTATTACAGGTACAGCTCAGCCAGCCCTAAAGAACCACTCTTTTAAAGACTCGCGGGGTCGTTCTATTCAACTTCATGATATTAAAGGGCATTATTTGTTTGTTTCCTTCATTTACACTCGCTGTCCCGTTGCTGAAATGTGTCCTTTGACCATGACTTTAAATAAACAGCTGTTTAAAGCCTGGAAAAACAACGCGATTTCCATTCCTCTAAAGTTTCTCATCGTGACACTTGATCCCGCCAACGATCCACCTCCCACCCTAAAAGCTTTTGAGGAAAAATTTGGTTTGGATTCTAACGCCTTTCTTTTGGTGACTGGAGAAGACCAAGCAATCTCAGATTTTGCTTCCGAGTTTAATGCACTAGGCTTTCCTTCCAATGGTCTCATTTCTCACAATTCGCGTAGTATTCTCTTAAGCCCTGAACTAGTTCCCCTTAAAGACTATAAAGAGAACGAATGGAAGCCTGAAGCCGTCTTAAAAGACCTTATAGATTTTCACTCAAAGCAACAAAAAAAATCTTAGCTGTGTTCGGCAAATCTATCCTACGCAGGGATTGCAGTAGCCTTCTCTTTCCGTTAGCATGGAGCTCATGCTTAAATCTGCTCTGATCTTTATTGGGTTGAATGGCTTTTTGTGGGCCTCTAATATTCCCCTAAATCCGCCTGTGGTTGCCAAAGTAAATGGTGAACCCATTTTTGAGCGCGATCTCACCTTAGAAAACAACTCAGAGCTTCGATCTGAAAAAATAAAAAAAGCTATTCATTATCGCCTTCTCATTCAAGAGGCCAAAAAACGAGGGCTGGAACGCTCTCCTGATATTCAAAGTGAAATTAACAAGCTCCTCTACAAAAAACTGCTTGAATCGGAACAGCTAAAGCAAAAAAGCAACCTAAATCCCACTGAAAAAGATCTTCGCTTTTTTTACGACCAATTTCCCTTAATTCGAATTCACCATTTGGTTCTCAACCGAAGAACCGAAACAGAAAAACAGGTTGCCTCCTTGGCTCTTGAACAAATACAAAAAGAGATAAAAAAAGGAACTCCTTTTGAACAATTGTGCACACAGTTTTCACAAGAATCTTCCGGTCTATTTGGGGGCGACACCGATTTTAGAGGGCCCCATAACTTTCCGGAAGAGATCTACATTAAAATTCGTAGCCTTCCGAAGAATACCATTTCGGAGCCTATAGAAGTTGGAACCACGATTCATCTTTTTGATTGGTTTGACAAAAAGCCATTCACTTCAGCGCCGGCTTCCTATTTACAATATTTACAATCTAAAATCGAAGAAGACCGCCAGAAAACTCTTCTTTTAGCGTTAGTCAAAGACTTAGAAACTCAAGCAAAAATTGAAACCCCCTCTCCAACTGGAAAGGGCGAATGAGAAAGTTCTTGTTTTTTTCAATTGTTTTGTTGCTTTTTGCTCTTGGCTGTACAACTCAAGTTGAGAATCAAAAAAATATCATTTTGGCAAAGGCTAATGGAGACCCCATTTATCTCAGCGACTTTTTAACCCTTTATCAACAACTCAAAGCCGAACAAGATGACATTTCTCAGAAAAACCCAAAAATCATCGACGGACTTAAAACTCGTGCCTTAAATGAAGCCATTATTCTCGTTTTAGTAAGACAAGAGGCGGCAAAACAACAAATTCGCATTGGAAAAGAGCGTGTAGAGAATCGATTATCCGACTGGAAAGATGGCTACCCCCCCGGTGGATTCGAAGAGCTGTTAAAAAAACAGAATACGACCGAAGCCATCCTAAAACAACGAATAGAAGATCAGCTTCTCATTGAAAAAATTACTGAGACTTTATTTGCGAACGAAACTTTGATTCCAGATGAAGAAGTCAAAACTTACTTCAATCAGCACAGCAAGGAATTCCTCCAGTCGGAAAAGGTTCACGTTTTTCAAATTGTAGTTCCCACGACTGGAGAGGCAGAAAAAATCCGACAGGAGATTTTAAGCGGAAAAACCTCTTTTGAGTCGGCAGCAAGAGCTCGATCGATGAGCCCAGACTCTTCAAAAGGTGGAGACTTGGGCTTTTTTGCAAAAAACGAAAAGATCGATGCTTTTAATGAGGCCTTTAACTTACAGATAAATACTGTCTCCAAACCAATCTCTAGCCGCTTTGGAGTTCATCTTTTAAAAGTGGTTGAAAAGAAGCCCGCTAAACGGCTGCAATTTAATGAGGCAAAGGCTGAAATTGTGAATAAGCTAAAAAAAGAAAAACAAGCTCGGGTTTACCGAGAGTGGGTTACGAAAATATTAAAAGATGGAGAAATTCAAAGAAATGAAACCGTTTATCAAGCAACCTATTAAAATGCTTTTCTTCGCTCTAGTTTTGTCTCTCAATAGTTTTTCGACCTCAAAAACTATCGATAGAACCCTGGTTACCATTAATGACGAACCTATTCTCGAGTCTGATATAGCCGATTTCCAAAAAAAGTTGCGCTCTAAGAGTTTTCAGGAGCTTTTTGGCGGGATTCCCAACGATGTTATCAACGATCGAGAATCCGCATTGCAATTGTTGGTTGAAGAACGTCTAGTCAATCAGCAGGTCAAAAAACTAGAACTAACGGCTTCTGAACAGGAAGTTACCGGACAAATCAAAGCCATCCTAAAAAGAAATGGCATCTCTCAAACCCAGCTAATGGAAAGACTACAGCAGTTGGGTTCTTCGTTGACCGAATACAAAGAAGGAATCCGTCGCCAAATCGAGCGGAGAAATCTTATTGATCGAGAAATTAGACCCTCCCTTGAAATTTCTGACGAACAGTTGCGCCACTTCTATTTAAGAAATGCCAAACCTGAGGAAATGGAGCAGGAGTTTAAACTGGCTCACATTCTTATCAGTTTCAAGGCCGGATCGCCTAACTCAAAAGCCGAGACCGAATCAAGAGCCACTCAAATTTGGAAACAGGCCAACGATAAAAAGTCCGACTTCTTTCAGCTCGCAAAAGAATACTCCGACGACTCAGAGTCTCCAGAAGGCGTCCTAGGCTATTTTTCAGTTTCTTCGTTGTCCAAAGAATTTCGTTCTGTAATACCCAAGACCCCCGTAGGAGATGTTACTCGCCCAATAAAAATGGCGGATGGGCTTCACATCGTTAAGGTTTTAGAAACAAGATCCCCTGATTTTTCTGCTTTACCTAAGGAAAAAAAAGAGACCTTAAGAAATCAGATGGTGGGATCGGAGCTTGAAAAAAAGATGGCTCTTTGGATTGAGAAAAAGAAAAAAGAATCAAACATTAGCTACTTTGGCAAGCCAAACAAGGAGGCTCCTTAATGCTTAATGAAAAAATTTTTCGAGAATACGATATCCGAGGCGTTGCAGATAGAGATTTGCCTCATAACGTTGTCTCCAAGTTGGGGAGGGCTATAGGTAGTTATGTCAAACGCAAGGGGGGGAAAACTCTGACGGTGGGTAGAGATTGCCGGATCAGCTCAGACAGAATCCGACAATCACTAATCGATGGTCTCCTTGCTACTGGCATTAATGTTATTGATATCGGCCTTGTACCAACACCCCTTTTGTATTTTTCGGTCTTTGAATTAAACAGTGACGGCGGCATCATGATCACTGGAAGCCATAATCCGCCCGAGCACAATGGCTTTAAAATTTGCGTTGGCAAAACAACGATTCATGGAGAAGAAATTCAATACCTCAAACAAATTGTCCAAAAAGATTCCTATGAATCCGGTAAGGGCACATTGAGTGAAAAAGATATCAAGCCTCTCTATACTTCAATGATTCTCAAGAACATAAAACATCCTCTCAATTTGA